>DASSAF010000001.1:0-1683 GCA_035685565.1 Nitrosopumilaceae archaeon
AATCTCTATTACTTCAGCAAGTTTGTCAGCTTGTAATAACCTTGGATTTATTTTAGCTGTCATTATGTTGATTTTTGGCAGATTCAGATTTTCATAATCATTGTGATAGTCAAAAATTATCAGTGTTCCTTGAAGTGTTGCTATTTGTTTGGCAATGAGCGATACCAAGTTACTTTTTCCCATGCCTGTCATAGCAAGTATACCTATGTGTCTTGAGACGATTTTGTTCAGGTTTACTTTGGCTTCAGTTTCTGAATTTCTAAGAAGTGAACCTATTCTAATCCATTCATTTTCCTTTGGCGCAAATATTATTCCCAAATCCTCTTCAGTTGCATCAAGTATTGATGATCCTGGTAATGGAGGAATTGCGGGCAAAACAGCTTGTCCTTTTTGTAGCTTGTCTAAAAATCCAAGAATTCCTATTTTTACTTTATAGTTTTTATCTCTAGAATTAAGCGATGCCACTTCTTTGCTTTCTATAGCTTCGTCAAAGTTTCGCACATCTGTTAATGCGTCACTTGAAACAATTGATCTTTCTACCAATCCTAGCAGCTTTCCATTTTGTGAATCAATGATAACATATTCTCCTACCGCAAGTGGTTTAGATGATTGTGCGATAACTTCGGTTGGTTTTGATTCTCCTATTACTACTCCTATTGTCATCCTAACACCTCTCTTGATCCAATTTCATTTCCTAGTCCATATAGACTAACAAGTCGTGCAAGATCTGTATGTGTTATTTTGCATTTGTTGTGTGCAAGCTTTAAGGCATAAGGATATCCGGAAACGCTATTTTTACACAATCTATCTAAAAGTGACTTGACTTCGGTTTCGTTATGATCCGATCCGAATAATTCGATTTTTATCAACGGTGTAGAGTCGCTTAATCTTGCATATGTTGATGAAATAACTTTACCTGGCCCTAATTCCTTGTCAACAAAAATTTTACTAAAACCTGGTTTCTTTATGGCGTGATTGTAGTAAAAAATATCTCCTGCCAAAGAACCAAATTTTTCAAATTGTTTTCTGGCTGATGAAGTTTTTGATATGAATACTACATTGTTTCTTTTTTTAATAGCGGTTGTAATCATGGAAGCAAGGGCTGATTGTCTGGTTAGAAATTGAGAATATAGTGAACCGTCTAATATTACCACATCTGCTTTGTCTACGGATACAGTACAGGCATCTATTTCCATTTTACTGGCTTGCGTCTCAAGTTCGGGTGAGGGCGTACCTAGACCATGATTATGAAATTCTGAAATCACGGTGCTATCTGATTTTATAGCTACTGCCGTAACTACCCAAAGCTCTAATCCTTGGAATTTTGTACTGTTATAGCTGCTATCAATTCCTGCAATTTCACAATCCTGCTTTTGAGGCATGTATTCTATCCAATTATGCTTGGCCTCCTCTATGATCTGCTCAAACTTTTCACCTTTTAAAATAGAGAGTGTTTCTTCACGTTTTTTTAATGCGTCAATGTATACGGTATTAAGCATAAGCACACTTTGTATACAAGCATAAAATGTTTAGCGTTTAAAACAGATTAGTGCACAAGCTAAGACGTAATCCATTTTTGTCCAACTCTTATTCATAGTTATCCAGTACTTCCAAACAATAATTACATACTGGATACCCATTATCCTCATATTCAGTTTTACAACGTTTGCATATTTTATGCAT
>DASSAF010000002.1:0-2530 GCA_035685565.1 Nitrosopumilaceae archaeon
TAATAATACAATGAAATTCTTTAATCCAAATGAGCCTGCAGTTGACAGCGATAAAAAATCGAAGGATGTGCTATCAAGTTGACAGCACCGTAAAACAACATGTTCATTAAGAAGCCGTACCGTACAAACAAAATTCAAAATGGATTCAGACTCTGATTCAAATTACTAGTGAATCATAGTATGTCCAATAGATTCAATCATTCCTTTAATCTGTTCTGGCATTGCATTCATTATCTCCTTTTTGGCATATTTTCTATTTAGTTTCTTTTTGGTAAATACGATGCTCATTCCTTTTGGCATTCCTGAAATCATCAAAGAATTTAGGTAACTATCTACTTCATGCTGAGTACAAAATACAGTGGTGAAATTGGATGAAACAAAGATCTCATCAAATAATTCATCATTATTAGGCATCGTCATAGGATACCTACTCGGTTCAATCTATAAAGACTTGCGACACATTGTTCCGTAACCATGTTAATGAATGTGCGTCTGATTAAATTCTTATTTTTTATAGAATTTTTTTAGTGCCAAAGTTATGTTTTTTTGCAGTCTTTTATCTCCAACATCAGGAATGATTCTGTTATAATGCAATTCTTTCTTGGTAACTGTATCTGCTATTGCCTTTGCAGTTGCCAAAAGCATACCAAGGCTAATCTTTCGTATTTTTTGATCTAATATTGCCCTCATTAGATATGGAAAAACAAGGGCATTGTTTACCCTGTTATGGAATCTATAGCTTCCAGTTGCAATGATTTTTACACCTGCTTTTTTTGCAATCAAAGGATCAACTTCTGGTTCTGGATTTGTAAGGGCAAAAACTATTGGATCCTGATTCATGGTTTTGATCATGGCAGATGTTAGCATGTTCTTGACTCCTGATACGCCAATGAATACATCTGTGTTTTTTATGATATTCACAAATGCCCCTTTTTCTTTTTTGAAATTAGTTGAGCATGCAATGATTTTTTTGTATTTGTTCATGTTTTTAGCTCTTCCTTTGTATATTGCGCCAACTGAATCTACTACAATGATGTTTTTACAGCCCGCAAATTTGAGTAGGCTTGCAATACCAAAACCTGCAGAACCCGCCCCTGCTATTACTATTTTAATTGAGGAGATTTGTTTTTTGACTAGTTTCAATGAGTTTAGCAATGCAGCCAAGGCAACAACTGATGTTCCATGTCTGTCATCATGAAATATTGGAATGGATATTTTTCTTTCCAACTCTTCAGCAATCTCCATGACTTTGGGTGATTCTATATCCTCAAGATTTATTGCACCAAAAGCTGGTTCTACTGCCTGAATAGTTTTAATGATCTGATCTTTTTTAGTTGTGTTAAGGCACAACGGAAATGCAGTAATGCCACCAAACTGTCTGTACAGGACTGCTTTTCCCTCCATGACTGGAAGCGCTGCATATGGACCAATGTTTCCTAATCCTAGAATTCTTGTTCCATCAGTTACTATGGCAACATTGTTTCGTTTTGATGTGAGGATGTATTTTTGATCTGGATGATGGAAAATGGCCTCGCTTACAGCAGCAACTCCTGGAGTGTAAATCAACTGTATCTCTTTTAGTTTTAATTGATGGGTTTTATTTCCAAGTAAAATCTTCCCCTTTAGTTTCTTGTGTAATGCTATAGCTTTTCTTGCAGTGGCTTTTGATGATAACATGATAATGTTAGAATTTGATGATTAAAAAATAATGTGCAATCCTTAAGAAAGCAGGATTGCACCTATGATTCCAGCACCAGTAATTGCACCTAGTCCATAAAAGAGCAGGTCAAATGCGACTACTTTCTTGAAAGGCGCACGCACCTCTTTGTGCCATGTGCTGGATTTTGTTCGTGTTAGTTCTGATTTTATTTCCATGCATATGCTACACAAAACAGGTTGATAGACTCTCATCAGCTAATTGTATGAATAATAAGCTAAATTGTTGAATTTAGGTAATATGCAAAATATGCATTACTATAATGTATGGAAAAAACTGAGTGTCTCTGCTGTGGCTCGCAAGAAGCCATAGTCACATTTGAGGCAAAATATCGAGGATTCAGAGGTACTTGTCAAAAATGCGGTGGAAATTGGCCAGAGTCCTGAATTTATGCACGTAAGATTTAGATTCATACTTTACAAAGTTTGTATGTGGAAAATAATTATGAAAATGCGGCAGATGATTTTTTAGAACTTGCAAGCGAACAAAGACTAAACATAATCTTTAATCTTCTTTTGAAAAAAACAAAGATCTCAAATATGGCAAAGGAATTGGGTGCAACAGTACAAGAAGTTCATAGAAATTTTGAGAGACTATCTGATGCTGGTTTGATAAAAAAGGACAAAGATGGATATTATGATCTCACTACTTATGGCAAGACCATGTGTACTCAAGTGCCTTCACTGCTCTTCTTGTCCAAAAATAGAAAATATTTTGAAAATCATGATTTTGGCGACATTCCAATGAAATTCATTCAAAGGATTGGTGCATTATCTGGAGGCCAGCATGTGAAAGGTTTTGTCAAGGTACTAG
>DASSAF010000003.1:0-4341 GCA_035685565.1 Nitrosopumilaceae archaeon
AAAATAGGTTTTCTAAGAAACTCTGGAAGACTTGCTAATGAAACTATGATATTTCCAGCATAGTTTGGCTCTGACAACAAAATTGCACTGATTCACTTTGTTAAAATTGTATTGGTATAATTTGGCTTAAATATGTCCAGCTATGTTTTCCTTGTATGCCTTCAACAGTTATTGTGGGTGGATTTTATGGAGATGAAGGGAAAGGTAAGATAATTTCCTATCTTGCAATGAAAGATGATCCTGTGATTGCTGTAAGGGGAGGTGCAGGTCCAAATGCTGGTCACACAATTGAATATGACAATAAAAAATACAAAGTAAGAATGTTACCAAGTGCATTTTTGAATAAAAATACTAGACTTCTAATTGGACCTGGAGTCGTGGTAAGTCCAGAAATTCTTTTAAAAGAAATAGAAGAGTTTGGAGTATCTGATAGATCCTTTGTAGATTTTCAATGTGGGATTATTGAAGAATCCCATAAAGCAGCTGATTCTCAAGGTAGGTTGAAAGAATCAATTGGCAGTACTGGTTCAGGTACAGGACCTGCTAATGCAGATAGGGCAATGCGGACGCTAAAGCTTGCTAAAGATATCGACTCTCTGGCGCTTTATCTTGAAGATGTACCTAATGCCATTAACTATGCTTTACAGCAAAACGAGAATGTTCTAGTTGAAGGAACACAAGGTACATTTCTTTCACTATGGCATGGTACATACCCCTATGTTACATCAAAGGATGTTACTGCGTCAGGAATATGTTCTGATATTGGACTTGGACCAAAGAACGTAAACGATGTAATGGTGGTTTTTAAGGCTTATGTGACTAGAGTTGGTACAGGTCCTTTAAAGAACGAACTTTCTCCAGAACAAATAACTACAAAAGGATGGCAGGAAATTGGGACCGTGACTGGCAGACAAAGAAGAGCTGCTGAATTTGATTTTGAACTTGCAAAAAGGGCAATCATGCTTAACAGCGCAACTCAAATTGCTATAACCAAGCTCGACGTAATTTTTCCTGAATGTGCACACATGCAATCTTTTTTGGATCTTAGCTCACCAGCAAAATATTTCATCAAATCAATCGAAGATCAACTTAAGGTGCCAGTCACTCTTATTGGTACTGGCCCAGACGTAAATGATATAATTGATCTACGAGAGTCATAAAGATTAGAATAGTAACTAACTACCTTTTAATGGGGTCTTTTTTTAAAGAAATATGTGATAAAACTACCACATTACATTCAAGTTGCTGATATAATCGAATTTTCAAGACTAGTGTGTGCGTTTGAAAGAGTTCCTCGCACATCTTTTTCATTTGATCTTGATGGTCAACATGTTATTTCTGTCCAAATGGATCTTCTTAAAGAAAAACCGGTAATCTATTTTACTCCAATAGATAAGATTGGTCATTACCTCTCATATGGTTTTAAGGGAGGAAAAGAAGATTCTGAGATTGTTAATACCATAACAAATCCTACATATCTTTATTCACCAATTGTTAGAGTAAAATCATTACCTCCATCTCTAAAACCAGAAACAAACAAAGAATTAGAAGTAACTTATGAGCCTCTTGAGCTTGAAGACATTACAAGTTTGATAAAGCTAAGCTATGGATTTGAAGAAGCCCCCTTCCCACTCTTTGTTTTTCAAAATGGAACAAATTGGATGATAGGTGTATTTATGAATTTTAATGAGTCAGATGAAGTATCATATTTCTGTCATGTCAAATTAGATAGTGAACCAATGAAACCCTTTTTGAAATATTCAAGTAAGGATGGATTGGAACCTACTTTTGTAAATGCTATAACGGAACACGGTTATTCCTACCTTAAAGTAATAAAACTAAAAGATAAACATCCTCTAGTTAAATTATGACTGATTATAGAACAAGAATAAGAGAATCTGCATCTGGTAAAAGCAGAATCATATTGGCAAACGATTTGGAAGACCTATCTGTTCAAAAACTAGAAAGCAATACAATAAAAAACATAAAAACACTAAACAAATTTCTATGTGCAATAAAATTTAATTTTCATCTGATTTTACCACTTGGGACGAAAAGTCTTACAAAAATAAACCGTGTTGCTCATGATGCAGGCTTACAAACTATTGCAGATATAAAATTAAATGACATTGGAAATACAAATAAAATTGCAACTGAGAAATTATGGCAAGCAGGATTTGATGCGGTAATCGTAAATCCAATAATGGGCTCAGAAAATCTGCAAAGTCTTATTGAATCTGCACACAAAGATGATCATGGAATTATAACACTTGTTCATATGAGTCATCCCGGTGCAAAATTAGGATATGGTCTAACCGTATTACAGAACAAAAAGACATTAAAAATTAATGAATTATTTTTGAAATGGTCTTGTTCTATGAAAGCAGATGGCATTGTAGTTGGCGCAACAGTTCCACAAATAATAAAATCATGTTACAAAAGATCAAAAGGACGATGTGAAATTTATTCTCCCGGAGTTGGTACACAAGGCGGGGATCCAGTCAACGCAATTAAGTCTGGTGCAAATTATCTAATTGTTGGACGAACAATTTTGAATGCACAAGATCCTGTTTTGGAAGCAAAAAAACTTCAAGAACAAAGTCTTGGCGTCTAGTTTCTTAGTTTTTTTATAACATTTTGTGCATTCTTATAGGTTAGTTTCTTTAATGCGTCATTATATTCAAGCCAGATAAATCCTTGGTGCTCATGCGAAATCTTAACATCTGCAGTATTTGTTTTAGCAAGAAAGAAAACAACCTCTTTGTGAACTAATTCTCCGTCCCGCTGATAATGATATTCTACTTTATCCTCAAAACCATCAATAAAACTTACGTCAGATATGCCTGTTTCTTCCCTGATTTCTCTTATTACGGTCTCCTTTAGAGTTTCACCCTCCTCAATATTTCCCTTGACAAAATCCCAATGACCAGAAGGATAGTTTAGAAGAAGATACATCTTGCCAGAGGGAGTGTCTCTAAATAAAACTGTCCCTGCTGATCTTTCCTCAATCATTACTTAGGACAATTAGTTCAGCTACGTATTCTTTTCTACTTTCCTAATCTTCGCGCTCTTCTTTGGAATGTCCTAATTGCTCTCATAAGATCTATTTTTCTAAATTCAGGCCAGTAAACATCCATAAAAACAAGCTCGCTGTAAGCGCTTTGCCATACTAAAAACCCACTAAGTCTCTTTTCTCCAGATGTTCTCAATATCATATCTGGTGATGATTGTGGAAGATGTGATGTGTAAAGACAGGACTCGATAACATCTTTATCTATTGCATCTACACCAAGTGAACCTTCTTTGATCTTAACTGCAATTTTTTTTACGGCATCCACCAATTCGTTCTGACCACCATAGGCTATAGCTATGTTAAGATAATGATTATCATAATCCTTTGTAGCCTCATCTAATTTATTCAAAATTTCTTTTAGAAATTCTGGCAATATCTCAACACGTCCGATAGCTTTTACCCTCATACGATTTTTGTGTATTCTTGGATCGTTATACAATTTTTCAAGTCTTGTTTTTATCAAACCATAAAGATAGTGTAATTCAGCATCATCACGAGCCAAATTCTCTTCGGACAAAACATAAAGTGTTATTATCTTTATATCAAGTTCTTCACACCAATCTAATAATTTTTCAACAGCGTCAGCTCCGCTGAAATGACCATCCCTCTTTAGAATTAGATTCCTTTTTGCCCATCTTCTATTACCATCCAATATTATTGCAATGTGGTTTGGAATCACCCCATTCCTGATTTCTTTTTCAAGCTTGTTGGAATAGACTTTATAAAAACCAGCTAAATGAAGCGCCTTTTCTTTTATTCCGATAGTACTTCACCGCCTTTTTTCCTTCTATATCTACGGAAGAGGAGTGAGGCAGATATCAGTATTACTGCTAGTCCAAGTAATAGAGGTGGAAGTAGAGTAAATGGACTTTCATTATGTGTCATAATTGTTGTGAACTGTAACACGATAGGGTAGAGTGTTATCAAAACAACAATTCTAAGTATGTCAGTTATTGATCTTATGCTTCCTTTGAACCAACTGCTTAACAATGACCCTCCAAACATAGATCCTACACCCATCCACAAAAATGGTAACATTCCAGAAACAAAAGTACCGACTATCACTTTATCTGTGGCCATTTTCAATATGTCTGATTTTGCCGTAATTATCTCCGGATTAATAGCTCCTATTCCAGAAGGTATTGAAACTAGAATCAAAAGTATTCCAGTTACCATTGTAAATATTCTGATAAATCCGGCAGGTGTGGGTTTTACCCAATGTGACCAAGCTCGGTCTACATCAAAAGCTCTGATTAGAAACGCACCAC
>DASSAF010000004.1:0-4211 GCA_035685565.1 Nitrosopumilaceae archaeon
ATTGTGAAATGGCATCAGGTGCAGTTCCAGCAGGTGTTAAAAAATTAATTAGTGAAGAAATTATCAAAAAAGACGATACTGTAATCGGAATATTAACAGGTAGACAGAAAGACGCGAGTATTCCTGTGGAGTATCACAAAAACACTCAAAATAGGTTTGCAAATCCACCTCGAACTTAGTTTGATGATTCAGGCTCTGGCACTATAACTACGCGTACTAGATCTAATTCCTTTTTTATTGTATCAGATATTGCTTTGACTATCTTACTTGTTTCATCAAGTCTAGTTTCATTTGGTAAAAGTATGTGTATCTCAGCATTAAATTCAGTACCAACTGGTCTCAAATAGACATCACCTGTTTTTATTACAAATTTTTCATAAATTATTTTTTTTATGTTGTTTGTAATTTGTGGATCATTAACAGCATCAACAAGAACCAATGTAGATTCTTTAATTGCAGTATACGCCATTAGGAAAATGTATCCTGCAATAATCATACCACCAACGGCATCCATGAATTTGAAAGGAGTGTATGTGCCAACAAGTACGCTTACTAGTCCAACAAATGATGCTGTCCCATCCTTTATCGAATTTTTTGCATCTAATTTTAAAGATATCAAATTAGATTCTATGGCTACTTTTCTTATCACAAAAGCTCGATGTAATGAGATACCTCCTGCAGCTGCAAGTGTTATCATAGTGATCTCAGGATATCGTATATCCACATGATTGTATAGTACATTAACTGCATGTAATGTGATAAGAATGCCTAAAATTACAATAATTATTGCGGCAATAAAGGCAGCTAAAACTTCTACCTTACGATATCCGAAATGAAATAAATTACTTCGTGGTTTTTTTACCATCGCAATTCCAAACCAAACAATAAATGAAATCATGGCATCTGCAAGAGAATCTAATCCATCTGCAGTGAGTGTAATGCTTCCAGTAAAGGTAGTTACAATAAGCTCAGCGAATCCTATCGCTGCAAGTGTTATTACTGATTGCCTTGCTGCTCGTTGTCCACGATTAAGAACACTATTGCTGTCTGTCGTAGCACCTTGTTTGTTTGAAAAACCCAATTTAGAATCTTATCTGATTTAAGTTAGAATACATAGTTTTTAAAGAATATGATTTATTTTTGTGCAAAATGTACCTCTAAAATCCTCTTTTTCTCTTCCATGTGAAATAGTTCTTCAGTATGTTTGAATGCGTCATTTTTACTTCGTTTGAATAACATTGCCTGCATCAAAAGATGGTTTTCAGGAACTACTATTCCTGTTTGATCATCAGAATATGTGATTTTTACAATATCATCTTGCACTTCTAACATATCTGCATGTATGTGGATCATATTGGTATCTTTGAAACTGAATTTTGTGGTTTCAGCAAAATCTCTAATGTCTTTTGTTCCTTTAGCAGTATACAAAGTAGCAACACCATATTCATTTTTAAAAAGATCTAAAATTTCGGATGATGATGGAGCTGTTTCATTAAATCTGACATCCATTGAATGTACATGCATTTGTCTTGTTGGTACCTTGAATGCACGTATAAACAAAGGAGTGTCTTTTCCCATGTAGTTTTTAACATCATCGTTATGATGTGGTTTACGCGTCCATTCAATCGAATCTTTTACTTCGGTTTTATAATCTTCCAAATCTGCCCACCTGCGCAGAAGTGTCGCGTCGAATCTTTTTATTTTCTTTCCATATTTTTCTTTGAGTGGTTGTAATATTCTACCCATTCCAGTAACGTTACAACTTCCTTGCATAACGTATTTTTTATCAAATGCCTCGACATAATTTGCTCTGGAGTTGAATATTACATCAGCTACCGCATTTTCACCTGTAATTTTTTCCCCTCCTTGAAAAATAGCTCTAATATTTTTTGGCTCATATAGATTTTTTTTATTTGTATAACCACTTCCTCCAGGAGATGCGTCTATTACCAAATCGCATTTTTCTAATGCATCCTCAATTGTACCAGATATCTTAAGATTTTTAAACTGCTCTAGTTTGTTTTTTGGAACATAAACTCCAAATCCTCTTGAAATGGCATCACTGACTTTATCATCTGGAGAGTATTTTCCAACCCCTATTAACTCGATATCTGTATCTCCGGCAATAAACTGAGTAATTCTACTTCCTATGGAACCATATCCATTAACAAAAACCTTTTTCATAATTTTTTTACTATGTTTCCCACTTATTTAGATAACCCTGACAAGAACTAAATATCACAAAAAACTTTCTTAGATAGTTGAAGATTCACGGTCCATCTATTGGAATAGGTGCAGCTATTGCAGGCATAACGGTATTTGCCATATTTATGATAACAGGTGCAGGGTATGTTAATTCTGTTGATACTACAAAAGCTCAAAGTAATGATAATGGAAAATTTCAGATGAATTTGCTTTCAGACAATACCTCGCCTATACTTGGATCAAAAGATGCCCCTATCACAATGGTGGAATTTGGTGATTACCAATGTTTTTACTGTAACCAATTCTATCATGCCACAGAATCCGACATTGTGAAAAATTATGTGGATACAGGTAAAGTAAAACTTGTTTTCAAAGATCTGACAATAATTGGTCAAGATTCAATAAATGCCGCTCATGCCGCACATTGTGCTCAGGAGAAAGGAAAATTCTGGGAATACCACGATATGTTGTATAATAATTGGGCTGGGGAAAATACAGGGTGGGCCTCTTCAAAAAATCTACTTGCATTTGCCACCCAAGTAAACATTACAGAATCTGATTTTAATGCCTGTATGACTGATGCCAGATACATTTCCATAGTCAAAGGTAGCGTCTCAGATGCACATGCGCTGGGATTAACAGGAACACCTGATTTTTTCATCATAGGGCCTGATAATTCTATAACTAAGATTGTTGGCGCTCAACCATATGAGGCATTTGATGAGATTTTCAAGTCAAAACTCAAAACATAGCATAATTTTTGTATCTGCGCTACAAAAGTGAATAAAAATTATGATTTAGAGGATCAAATTAAACCCTCAAAATCCTTATATTTGTAAGGTCGAACGTGTAGCTGTTGGCCGTAGGAATTGACGACATTGCTCTCTATATTCCAAGACTGTTTGTAGACGCAAGAGATTTTGCAAAAGCAAGAGGAATGGACCCAGACAAGCTACAGCGGGGGCTAGGAATATCTAAAATGGCCATGGTAGATACAAACCAAGATCCTGCATGCATGGCGGCAAATGCTTGTTTGAGGATAATGGAAAGAGGTAAACTGGCTCCAAAGGATGTCGGCAGGTTGTATGTTGCTACAGAATCATCACTGGACGAATCAAAGGCAATGAATTCATACGTTATTGGCATGCTTGAACAAATCTATGGCGACGATTCTTTTGGTCATTGTGGTGGAATAGAATGCAAATTTGCATGTGTAAGCGGGTCTTATGCTTTGTATGATAATTCTAATTGGATAAGGGCAGGAGAATCTGGAGGAAAATCTGCGATTGTCGTTGTTTCTGATATAGCAAAGTATGACCTTGGTTCAAGTGGTGAATATACACAAGGAGCGGGGGCAATAGCTATGCTTGTTAATGACAATCCTAGAATCATGCAGTTTGATCCTAAGGTTACGTCTACATCAATTAAAAATGAATATGATTTCTATAGGCCGTTTGGAAAGGAAACACCAATAGTACACGGACAATATTCCAATCTGCTTTATATGATTCAGGTAAAAAAAGCCTTGATGTCATACAAAGAAAAGGCATTATCAACCGGATTGATGAAACTAAAAGAGGGTGAGACAATTTTAGATTATATCGACTTTCTCAACATGCATTTACCATATAGTAACATGGGAAAGAAAGCGTTATCATATCTCATAAGACATGAATGGAGAAAACTACCGCGCTGGAAAAGCATAATTGAGAAAATGGGTATGGAAGAACCAACCCCAAAAGATCCACGCGGTACTATAGAGTCAGTATTAGCAGATTCTGAATTTATGGCAAAAGATCATGAGTTTACCAAAAAGTTTGCAAAAACAGAAGAATTCCAAGACGTATATGAACAAAAACTTGCTAGTTCACTTATTGCATCACAGATGATCGGCAATCTTTACACTGCGTCTCTTTATCTTGGATTTAGAAGTTGCTTAGAGTTTGAATTCCAAAAAGGCACAGATCTTGAAGGAAAGAGGATGGGATTTGGTTCATACGGTAGTG
>DASSAF010000005.1:0-4055 GCA_035685565.1 Nitrosopumilaceae archaeon
CGATGCTGTCTTTCATATCCAGTAATCATGTTTACAGGCTGTTGGATCAAATTAAAGTAATATTGTTGATAGGTTGTAGTAGGACTAAAGTTGAAATATCTGTTTACGAAAGTCTGTGAGCCAGCATAGAAAAGAGTATCAATATTAGATTGGTTCCATCGCGATTGTTCGATGGGTTGGAATTTGCTATATAGATTATCCAACCAAGAACGTACGTTCCCTTGATTTGGTTCTAGGTTATTATTCCAAGGGGGAGAATAGAATGACGTATATACCTCCAGATGTGAAGGCAGAAGATTAACTTAAATTTTTAATTATTGCAAATAGCTTTACTTATACATTTTTTGTGACAAAAAATTTGCTTTGAATATTTATTTTTGACAAATATATTTTTGCACGTTCTACATTCTATTTCAATATTGTCTTTCCCTTCTTTCCTTCTCCACCCTGATTTGCATTTATTCGAACAAAAAAGTGTTCTATCGGTGCCCTTTAATCTAGATTTATATTCTTTCGAACATAGCTTGCAAAAGTAATCAAAATACTCACCTTTACCGAAATTACTTTTTATAGCATGTAATTTATGCCATGCTCTGCCTTCTTCACTTGCATGCCATGCTTTAGTTAAAGGACGAATATTATCGGTCCATTTTCTTGACCATTCCCTTTTTTCATCGTTATAATGATGTCTAAAATGTCGTGATTGTTCGATCAATTCTAAGTTTTCAATTGTATTATCTGATCTATCTTCATTTTTATGATGGATATGGTAACCCTTCGGAATGTTTCCATGAATATTTACCCAAACCCATCTATGTGCTCTTATCCGTGGATAATCAGTAGATATCCAATATTTCGTTTTCTTATCTTGATAAAATTTTCTGTTAAAATGTTCTTGATGTATTTCCATGTAACGCATAATATCGTTACTTATATTTGATGTAAATTACCTTCTTGTAGGTTGAAAACGTGATTCAAAGTATTGATTCGAGTTTTGATCCTTGTAAGGATTGTATTGAGATATCTTATGTGTAAAGATTGCATACCTAAGCGCATCGATACTATGATCGTCTTTCTTTACTGGTTCATCCTCTCCTCTTTCGGCTTTCTTGGAATCCCAAACGTAACCCTCAACCTCACGGATCAGATTCTTGCATTCTCCACATATCAAAACTTTACCATTTCTAAGATCAGAAGATAATTTCATTATACCGTTATATACATCATTATCAGCGTCTATAACATGAATTCCTCTTCTGCGAAGCTCTAATTTAAAAGCTGCTGCACTTGGATCAACATAAACATGTTTTACTCCATAAGGCTCCAGAAACTCTGACATATCGTCAGCAAACTCGCTGTTCACCTTTTGTCTGCCTTGACCTTTCGAGCTCGGATCCCAAAAATACTCTTTTTCAACCCACATTTGCGCCCCTGTTTGAGAAGATATTCCGGTATTAACACCAATAAGCAATGCAGCAAAGGGGTTAACGGCTCCATAATCGATTCCTGCGATATAATATTCAGCAGCGCAAGGGGGCTTTTTAACCACGTAAAGCGATGGGTCAAAGAAATCAAAGATGGCTCCATCGGCAAGACACCATAGTCCCAAATAGTTTCGTTTATAGAAAAGACCTGATAATGAGTTTTTAACACGGTTTTTGTATTCATCATCGACAAATGGATTGTCATCGAGTGTAAAGTGTAGAGAGTAGTAATTCTTGTCCCCAGCATCTGCTAAATCAATCCATTGTTTAAGTTTATGTTTAGGATATGATGGGTTCATAGATGCAAACCCCATCGACCAGGGATTAGAAAGACGAGTATCTATCATGTCGATAATAGATTCAGGGTATAGCGTCATCTCATCGCAATAAACAAGTGACATGGTTTTACCCTGGAATTGCCCTATGGCTCCTTCATCTTTAGCGCCTAATGTCGATATAGTCTTATCTCTGAATTTAAGCTGCCTCTTTCCGGCATACCATGTACAGAATGGCCTAAATATAGCTAGCTGTTCACTTTCAAGTAGCAATCTAATTGCGTTTTGATAGATGGTTTCGCTAGAATGCCCTACCATGAATATTTGCGAATCTGGGCAATCATTAGCGGCTTGCATGAATCTAAATAATGTGCCTACAGTCTTACCAGAGCGCACAGAACCATGCGCTAGATTCCAGTGAGCTGTCGAATTGTCTATAAACTCAAGCTGTTTGGGTGATAAAGGTTCAATCATATTAAAATGATATATAATTACTTATGAAAAATCGAGCTAAATGTAAACTTTGCGGCGATATTATTGAAAGCTTCCATTCAAATGATTTTGTTACCTGTAAGTGTGGTGAAATATGTGTGAGTGAAGGCAATTCCATGAAATGCTCTGCAATGCATTGGCAAAACTTCTTAAGAGTAGATGATGAAGGCAATGAGATCATTCCAATTATCAAAGATATTACTGAAGATATATCCTTAGTGCCTGAAAAGGCTCACAAACCAGATAAAAAAGAACTTTTCAAGTTATTAGACGATATGAGAGAAAATATAGAGAACTTACCGCCTAATGCCATGTCAGCACCAATAACACACTACGACTTATGCTCGCTATTGCTATTGCTATCATCTATATTTCGCGCTGAAGATTGACGACTCTTCATAAGAGACAGTATAGCTTCCATGCTCTCGATATGCTCTTTAGAAACAGATTGTGAATCATCATTCTTGAGAGATGCTTCAAATCTTTTCTCTTCTCTTTGATATTCGCGCACATCTAAATCGTAGTTACCAAGAGTTTGGCAGTAGATTCCTCTTTCTAATCTATTTGATTCATTTTCTTTATTAACCATGGTCGCTTTTAGCCGATTAATACCAATTAGTTCTTTTCCGATATAGTACGACCTACGGAATTCATCATCTTCTCTCGCCCAATTCATCATCATTTCTGAATGTAATCCGCGGGGAGCTGCGAACATTGGAACTGATAGGGCTTGAGGGTTATCAGTTGCCCATTCGATAAAATCACGAGCTATTTGTTCCCGATCATGTTTTCGCGGAGCCCCTGCAACCATTACTCATCATCCTCAACAGTATGGTCGCAAGAATACATAGAAAGTATACAATCACGTTCTCCATAGCTGCCTTCAATCTTTTTAGTCAGAGTCTTTCCTTTTTTTAGACTGATAATATCAGCACTATCTAGCTCAATGACGAGTTCTTTAATTTCTCGATCGGTAACTAGCATTAACAACCCTTCCTCATCATTTTTTTGCCTTTTTCAGCAAGCTTATCCTGCTTCTTATCCATTCTTTTTAGCTCAGAAAGTTCTTTACCTTCTTTCTTATTTTCTTTCTGTATCTTGGCTATTTTTTTGTCCATTTTCCTCCATAAAGTTTAAAATTTAACTATGTATATAGCATATATTTTATTTAGATCAAATAAAAAAGCCTCTCATATTATTGAGAGGCTAAAAAAGACGACAAGTTTCAATGTGGAAAAAACTTCGCCATACCACGAAGTCCTTAAACTATGCGTAAAGCATAATAAAAAATTTAAATAAAAAAAAGAGAAAAAAATGTTGTATGTAAATATGGCAATATGGCAATATGGATATATAACCATAAACCAGTTGTACGATTTTATCGTACAATTGAAAAGGAGGAATAAGCATGGGGTATTTTAATAATTATGACACAGAGCAAGCCTTTGATTGGCTTCTAGAAAGTGATTTGATTACGCATGCTTTCATTGAGAAAGATTGGGAAGCGTTTAGGGATAAAGTTGTGGAGCTGTTGCCCCACAATAGCGATATCGATGATTTATGCTTGAGTTGGAGAGAGATTTTTGAAGAGGTAGAAAGCTACAAGATGTTTTGCTGGGAGAATCCTGGCTTTACCGATGCTTATGATATTAGTCATTGGTATCGATGGAAGAAAGGAGATTTTGGACATGACTGTGCATGAAGAATATATTGATATGGAGTGGGTGAAAAAAGAGATGTATGATTTGAAATTCTCTGTCAGCGGGAAGTTTCAAGCGGTCATACACCCCGAATACGTGGATAG
>DASSAF010000006.1:0-4620 GCA_035685565.1 Nitrosopumilaceae archaeon
CAAACCTTACCAATGGACCTGCAAAACTTACACAGGCATTACAGATAACAAAAAAGCAATACGGCGAGGATCTCACAAAACCTTCTAGTCTATTTGTTATTGAAGGAAAGGAAATTAAAAAATCTGAAATTAAGGCAAGATCAAGAATTGGAATTAAAAAAGCAACTGACAAGCTTTGGAATTTTAGTTTATTAAACTAGTTTTAAATTTAGAAAAAACTACTTTGCTGAAGGTCTTGGTTGCAGTATCAAAGTCAAGTCCATTGTTTTACCCATTCTGTTTACTGTTAAAACTATTTTATCGCCAACGGATTTCTGTTCATCTACATATGCAATAATATCATAGATTGTCTTAATTGGATGGCCATCGACTGCAGTAATTATATCTCCTCCATGAGGAATGTTGTTGTTATCCAATGTAGCTGGCGTCAATCCTGCTTTGTATGCAGGCCCATCTTTTACAACTTGATCAACAATTACTCCCTTGTAATTTCTGGATAATCCGTTTGCTAGTGCAACATCTGGATTCATACTAGTTCCAGCTATGCCAAGCCATGGGTGTGTATATGTTCCGTTTTTGATTAATTGTGGAACAATTCTCTGAATTGAATTTGACGGGATGGCAAATCCAACCCCTGAAAATTCGCCTGTATTTGTATTAATAGCAGTATTCATACCAATGATCTCTCCCTGAGTGTTTAGCAATGGTCCTCCTGAATTACCAGGATTGATGGGGGCATCTACTTGAATTACGTCAGGTATGTTAAATCCCAAGTTTTCATTTGGCAAGAGGCGACCAACCTGACTAATTATTCCATGTGTCATTGTATCACTTAAACCAAAGGGATTGCCTATTGCAATTACTTGCTGACCGACCTGAAGTTGTGATGAATCTCCAAATGTTAGTGGTGTAAGATTTTCATCTGAAAAATTATCAATTATTTGTATAACTGCAATGTCGTTATCAGGATCAGTTCCTACTACTTTGGCAGTGTAGGTATTTCCATCAACAAAGGTAACATTAACCGTTTTTGATCCTTCTACTACGTGATTATTTGTAATAATGCGTCCTTCTTTATCATACACAAATCCAGAACCAAGTCTAGTAGACTGACTTTGAAGCGGCATTCCGTTTACGATGATATTGTTGTCTACAGTTGAGACTTTGCTTGTTATCTGAACAACAGAGTTTTCTACTTTTTTAAATATTGATGTAAGATCTGATTGTCCTGTTGATGTCTGATCTGATGAACCGGGAATACCAGGAGGACCCTGTGGACCTTGGATGCCTTGTGGACCAGGTGGACCTTGAGGACCCTGTGTTATGGTAAGAGAATTATTCATAATAGGATTACTATTTGTAGCTTGAATTGTAACTATTGCTGCAAGAATTATTACTGCAGCTATAAGAAGCACTTCAGTCTTTTTCGTTTCTTATCGCCAGATGAAATATTTTGGAAGTAATAGATATCCTTTACGAATCTTTGTTCCTTATCCATCTTAGTTACCTAAATATACGCAGCCATTGGTTATTTATCAGTGCGAAAACATCAAAAAAACAATAATAAAAATAAATTCTTTACGCGTGGTACAATTATTGGTATTGCAGTTATTGCAGCAGCAGCATCAATTGGTGGATATTTTGCTTTGGGTACTATGGTTCCAGTTAATGGAACAACTCCTGCTCTTTCACCTCCAACTAATATTTACATCCTGGCCACACATGATAGTCAGAATGGTTACTTTTTTGAAGAACAATCAACTAGGCAAGGCAAAAAAACTCTGGCATCAGGTGCAATTGATGCTTCCATCCATGTGATAAAAGGACAACTAGTAGCTCTCCATGTAATCAATGAGGATAAAGAAACTTCATCACAACAGGATCTAAACATAGATGAATTCAACGTACATACTAAAAAATTGAACTATTTCGAAGCACAGACGATCCTTTTTATTGCTGATAAATCTGGTACGTTCAAGTATTATTCCGTACTCCATCCTGAAATGAAAAGTAGTCTTATAGTAGATTCAGGATAGATTCGATAAGACGAATTCTGGTAATTAATAACCACGACCAAATATTGCCATTTCTTTACTAGGTTTCTTGCATACAAGACACGGCGCATCTATTTTTTTACTATCAAAAGGGAGTACCCGTATATCCGCACCGGTTGTCTCCTCTATAATTTCTTCACATTTTTGATCACCACACCAAGGAGAATTTAAAAATAAACCTTTCTCTAATTCTAATTTAAATTTTTCAAAATCCAATACGTCCATTGTTTTTTCAGCTAGCATCTTTTTTGCTTTTTCAAAAAGACTTTGCTGTATATCGTTTAGCATTGACTCTATACCGATTTCAATATCGCCAAAAGGAAGGTCTGTCTTTTTTTGACTATCACGTCTTACTAATACCATCTTGCCTTTCGCCAAGTCTTTTGGTCCTAACTCTATTCTTAAAGGAACTCCCTTCATCTCCCAATCATGAAATTTGTAGCCAGGTGTAAATTCATCTCTTGTATCTATGTGAACTCTGATTTTCTTTTTTGATAGAATCTGTTCTATTTCTTTTGATTTTGTAATAATCTGTTCTTTGTCAGACTCTGAATAATAAATTGGAACAATTACTACTTGAATTGGTGCCACTCGAGGGGGCAGAACTAAACCTTTGTCATCACCATGAACCATTATCAGCGCCCCTATCAATCTCCAAGAAACACCCCATGATGTCTGCCATGCAAATTGTTCTACATTTTCTTTATCTAAGAATTTGACATCAAACGGTTTTGAAAAATTCTGTCCAAGAAAATGTGACGTTCCCATTTGGAGGGCCTTGCCATCAGGCATTATTGCCTCCATGGTTGTGGTATAAACTGCCCCTACAAATTTTTCCTTTTCTGTTTTTTTACCTGTAATTACTGGTATTGCCAATTCTTCTTCCACCGTCTTTTTGTATATTTCAAGTATTGACATGACCTCTTGCTCAGCTTCTTCTTGTGTTGCATGTACAGTATGTCCTTCTTGCCATAAGAATTCCGATGTCCTAAGGAAAGGTTTTGTTGATTTTATTTCTGCACGTAGTGCGGTATTCCAAAAATTAATCTTTAATGGTAAATCTCTCCAACTTTTTATCCATTTAGAATACATAGAATATGCAAGAGTTTCAGAGGTTGGTCTTAATGCAAGCCTGTCTCCTATTTCAGAATTTCCAGAATGAGTTACCCAAAAAACCTCGGGATTAAATCCAGCAAAATGTTTTGATTCTTTACTAAGAAGTGATTCTGGAATTAAGATTGGTAAAAAACCATTCTGATGACCAGTGTTTTTTAGTTTTTCATCAAGCGAATTTTTCAATGACTCCCAAATTGAGTATCCATATGGTCTGAGTACAATGAGGCCCTTGACAGGAGCGTAATCTGCAAGCTCTGCTTTGAGTACAACCTGTGTGTACCACTCACTAAAATTTTCATTTTTCTTGGCTGTTATG
The DNA here is from genome assembly GCA_035685565.1 of Nitrosopumilaceae archaeon. Lineage (GTDB taxonomy): Archaea > Thermoproteota > Nitrososphaeria > Nitrososphaerales > Nitrosopumilaceae > TA-20. The sequence goes on from DASSAF010000006.1 coordinate 3,487, forward strand.
CCTATCTCTTTACTCAATTTACATCAATTTGAGATATGTACTAATGAGCTTTCTGGTCTTTAGAGTGGGTCGCCTTTACAAAGTACTTTTCCTGTTATTCTACTTTGAAAATTTGGACAAACAAAACATTGGACGAATCCTATCTCTGATTTAAGAACTGGACAATCTACTGCTTCCTCTTTCATTCGTTTGAGCATTTTTGGGCTAACGCCTTTCAATTTTAATTTACCTTTATCATCCATCATACCTGAAGTTTTTAGCTCGTCTTTTATCTTATCTGAAAGTTTGTATTTTGCAGTGGCTACCTTGATAGTAACTTCATATTTGTGTGGAAGCTCGCCCATAATGTTCTCCCGCAATTGCGAAATATATTGCTAGTGGTTTTATCAAAATCCGATCTATCAAAACTTAATATAATCTAGATTTCTGTTGTCAAACTGAAACTAGTTGCTAGCAATTTTTGACGTTGAGGGTGTTTTGCTTGATGCAGAATTTCTTCCAATACTTGCTGAAAAAATAAACAAGCAAGATGAAATTTGGGAGATTACACGAAAGGGTATTGAAGGTGTCATAAACTGGGAAGAAGGTCTCAAAACCAGAATTAACACATTAAAAGGTATAGACTATAAAATATGCAAAGAGGTTGCTGATTCTCTACCAATTATGACTGGTGCAAAAGAAATATGTCGTGCACTAAAGGCAGCTGGATGGAAGTTACTTGCAGTCTCAGGAGGATTTACAATAATGACAGATAGGCTCAAAAAAGAATTAGGACTTGACTATGTTTTTTCAAATGAATTACTTTTCAAAGACGGAAAATTAAACGATGTAGTAATTCATGTGGATTCTGACAAAGCAAAATCTGCCATAATAAAAATAAATGAATGGAAGGAAAAGAAAGAAAATATTGTTGTTGTAGTAGATGGTGCAAATGACATCAAACTTTTCAATATATGTGGTCTTGGCGTGGCCTTTAGGGCACAAGATGTTGTGAAAGACTTGGCTACCGTAACTCTTGAAGAAAAGGATCTCTCATTGTTAATTGATGTCATTAACAAACATTATGGAATGAAACTTGAGTTACAAACTGCCGCGTAATTAGATATTATTTTAAATCCAGAGGCAATAGAATTT
>DASSAF010000007.1:0-5709 GCA_035685565.1 Nitrosopumilaceae archaeon
ACGGTGTTTTTATTCCTGTCTCTAATTCCCCCATAATTCTAATCGTGTTTTCAAATTCTGCTATACAAAAAATCACATCATCCTTCTTTGCAAACTTTACTAGTTTACCATTTTTAGATACTTGTCTCCATTTTACTTTGCTAAAACATACATTGCAAAAATCACTTGGAGGCCAAACTAGTTTATTACAGTTAATACACTCACTACAGACAAATTTGCCGTTTTTTAGTTCATTTTTAAATTGATTCATGATTCAAAAATAATAACTGTTGAAGAAGTAGCAGCTGCAGACATGTTTTGAACTAGGCCTACTTTGGCCCCGTTGACTTGACGCGTTCCTGCTTTGTTTTGAAGTTGTTTGCTAATCTCTGCAACCTGAGCTATTCCAGTGGCTCCTAAAGGATGCCCAGAACCTATCAATCCTCCCCGGGGGTTAATTTTCTTATCTTGTGTATCATACATGGTTTTAACAAATTTATTTCCCCTTCCTTTTTCGGTAAAACCCAAGTCTTCTACTTCTATAATTTCACATATACTAAACGCATCATGAATTTCAGCGACGTCGATATCTCTAGGTTCTTTTTTTGACATTGCGTATGCCGCACTTGCCGCGTATTTGGTAGATTTCATACTAGTAAGATCATCATTTTTGGTAAAGCCTGCAGAGATGGTTTTTTGACCCAAACCAGTTAACCAAACAGGGCAATCTGTAAATTTTTTTATAGATTCTTCTGATGCAAGCAAAACTGCAGCGGAGCCGTTACATGGAAAAGAGCAATCTAAAACACGAACATCTTGAGTAATATTTTTTGATTGCATGACATCTTCCACAGAATATTCTTTATCAAAATACGCATGTGGGTTTTGTAATGCATTTTTGTGGTTTTTGGCCGAGACCATGGCAAGATCTTCCATAGTAGTACCATATTTTCTCATATGAGATCTTGTAAACATTGATGACCAATATACAGGATGTTTGTATTGACCACGTGACATGTCCCATTCTAAAACTAGCCCAGGATTATCAAATTTTTCTGCGCCTACTACCAATGCAACATCTGCTAAACCAGATGCAATGTATGAGAATGCGGAAATCACGCTATTTGCACCGGAATTGCATAAACTCTCTACAGAATGAGATATTTTTGGAGAAATGCCTGCAAGTTCAGACATTATGTTTGACAAATATTTGCTATTGTCATTAGTCGCTGTAATCACAACATCTATATCTTTTTGAGATAAATTTGACGTGTCATCAAAAAGTGACTTTATTGACGATAACATTAATGATTCAATTGAAACATCATCCTTGTTGAATTTTGTGAGGCCAACTCCTCCAATTGCCACTCTTCTCAATTTTTGCTACCTGATAGCGTGGAAACAACTAGTTTAAAGGACTTTGTGACTTCACCTATGGGATTGAACTGTATTATCGGTAAGGAAACACCCAATTTTACAAACTCATTTAGCTTCTTTTTACATTTTTCAGGGGTGCCGCATATTGTAAGTGAGTCAAGCATATTTGTAGAAACTAGATTATGATTTGTACGAAATCCTGATTTTTTATATTCATCATATATTTCCATAGTCTCTTTTGCAAATCCATTTTTTGCTAAAAATTCCCTGTAAATTTTTCCTACAGATATATAAAATGCAAGAGTTTTCTTTGCTCGATCTATTGCCTTTTCTTCATCTTCTGACATGCATGTGATGAATTGGCTAGATACATCAATTTTTTTCTTCAATTGCATTTTTTGAATTGTTTTTTGAAGTTCAGAAATTGGTCTTAAGTAAAAGATCACTCCATCTGCTATTTCCCATGTCAGTTCAACCATTTTCGGATTTATGGCAGCCAAGTAAATTGGGATATGTTTTCTTGGTGGCTTGATTAGCAATGTAAAATTTTTTAGATGAAATAACTTTCCATCATAGTTTACTTTATTTCCTGACATTATCAACCTGATTATCTCCACATATTCACGCATTCTGTGAACTGGCTGATTAAACTCAATACCATGCCATTCTTGCACGATAGACTCACTACTTGCACCCAATCCAAGTATTAACCTACCATTTGAAAGTGTATCAAGGGTAGCTGCACCCATCGCAATAAGAGAAGGAGTCCTAGAATAGATGTTAATTATCGATGAACCAATTTTCGAATTTTTGACAATTTGTGATATTGTTGCCAGTATTGACATTCCTTCCATCCCCCATGTCTCAGGAATCCAAACAGAATCAGGATTATGTTTTGATAAAATTTTAGAACATTCATGAATTTCGTTTATGGATAATAATGAACCTAAACTATATCCAATTCTCATAATGTATCATTTATTTAATATAAAATTCTCATAGTTTAATGATTTCATTTCATTTGCACATTCTTCTACGTCTTTATGAGAATCTATGGAATACCAAAAAGTTTTTTCATACTTGACTGCAAAAAGTGAACCCATGGTTGCAAGCATGGGAAATGTAGTGTTTTCAATATTACCTTTCTTTGGAAGATGTCTAAAGATTTCTTTTGACAAATAATAAATTCCTGCATTCATCCAGTAATTAGAAATTTCTGGTTTTTCCGCAAATTTTTTAACTTTATCATGATTTAAATTTACTATGCCAAACGATGTACGAAGTGGGATTACTGCAATAGAATTTGAATTTTCTTTTAATTTTCTTGGATCAAGATTTGTTATCACATCGCCATTTATTACAAAAAAACTTTCATCTTCAAGAAAATTCTTGGCATTTTTTATTGCTCCCCCAGTTCCAAGAGGTGTTTTTTCAATAGAGTAATCTATTTTTACTCCCATTTTTTTTGGTTTAAGGTAATTTATTATTTGATCACTTTTATACCCAGAACAAATAACAAACTCAGTTATTCCAAATTTTTTAAAATATCTTATCTGCCATTCTATTATTGGAATGTTATTTAGTGGAACAAGCGGTTTTGGCACATAATCTGTTATAGGTTTTAGTCTTTTTCCTACCCCGCCTGATAAAATAAGAGCTTTCACATATTGATGACATATTTTTTACAATTAAAACATTTGCAAGACAATTTTTTTAAATCAATCTAAGATCAAAATGCTAATAAAATTACAAATTGAAGTTTCATAGGTTTATTAATTGTACATATGGCAAGAAAATTATGGCATTAAAAGCAGCTATAATAATGTCTGTCATATCCATAGCCATGCTTGTAATCTATGGCGTAGACGTCATGATTGCTGGACATGACACTGGAAATGACAATGGTAACGAAAAAACTGGCTTTCTTCAAATGAATGCTTCTGTAAGAGGATCAATTTTTGGCATAGTTCCATCTGCGATGCTCATCATATCGTTCTTTATTACAAGAAAGGAACCATCTGAAAAGCTTGGAATTTTAATAATAATAGGGGGGGCTTTGATCATTGTTGGCACTGCCATAATTCTTGGCATGGAAGGAAGTAATCTACCAGATAGAGCAATGCGAGAATTTGGTGCTGTATTGGCCATAGGAATAATCATTGTGATTCTAGGTGTCTTGAAGATTAGAAAATCTACTAGAATTGCCGCAACCGGATAAACATGCCAATTTGCACAAAATGTGGTCAGGAGGTAAAAAAGACATACAATTGTGAGCATACCGACGAACAAGAACACTGTGTTGAATGTTATACAGAATTGCATTATTATATGACAGAGCTAAAATAGGCTAAAACTAGTCAGTGATTACCAAAAATGAAAATCAGCATGTCTCCAGATGAGACACGCTCTTCTACAATAAAGGATTATGATATTCATTCTCATGCCACGACGCAGTAAATTCTCAAGACGGGGGTTAGCTACAGTAGTCACCAGCGCAATAATGCTTACAGCTGTTGCCGTTATGGGCAGCGGTATTGTCTCATGGGCAAACAGCAATCTTTTTGGACATGAGCGTGTACTTGAATCATCTTATTCAACTAATGTGAATAAAATAAATGAATATCTTACAGTAGAAAATGTTTGGTTTGGCATAGATGGTACTAAACCTATAGGTCATCAACAATTTGTGAATATTACTATGAATAATCCTGGCACTATCGGCCTTAATGTTACACAAATACAATTAAAAACTTCAACCACAAATATCAATCAGCAATTTACTAATCAACCAGTTTTACCAAAAAATTCCATATCAGTTCAATTTCAATATGCATATACAAGTAAAGTCCCAATTGACATCTACATAACAACTGCACGTGCCTCAATATTTACAACACATGCATTACCACAATGAAATCAAGAAAGGCATTAAGTAGTATAGTAGGAACTGTTTTTGCAATAATTGCTCTTTCCACTACGGTAGGTTATATAACATACAGCATGAATGTTTTAGATAAATATAATCAATCTATTCTTGTAACAAATGCAAATGCATTAGATCGAAATAAAGAGCAGATTCAAGTTACACGAGTGACTATTGACAATAACAAATTCAACATAACTGCAAGTAATACGGGAAATCTTCCTGTTCATCTTACCAGATTTTGGGTAACCAACACCACAGATGTTGGCAAAGTTTTCAGATATAATATTGACTACGACTTGAATCCAAGTCAATCACAAATTAAGATTGGGCAGAGTTTGCCAATTTATGCAAAAAAAGATCAGGCTTATGATTTGAAATTAATAACTGATCGAGGAAATGTAAATGAGTTTACTGTAAACTCAGCTGGTACTGCTCCACTAAACATCCAGTTGTTAGCCCTCCCTGCCACCGTTCCTAGCGATTTTACAACTGAACTGGTTATGATAGTAACCAATAACCAGTCAAGCGTATTGACCAATCTGGTTCCTCAGATTTCCAAATGGACATCAAACCCTTTACCATCTACTGCTACATGTACGCCAAGCGCGACATCAAGTCCGCCAAGTGTTAATACTTTAGTACCTGGCGGTACGGCAGTCTTCAAGTGGGACTTGAAAATGACAGGAACAGATGGTAAGATTTGTACATATGTTGCATCACTTCAAAATGGATTTCCAGGTAATACGGCTTCTGCTACCGCCGCCATAAATGCCATAACGGCGATGTCCAGTAATTGGTCTACAACGTGGGGTATTCTATCTATAAATTATACTAGCTTACAGCGGACCCAGAACGGTGGAACAACATGGAAAAATGCTTGGTCTGTACCGTGTTGTATTGACACTGTTTGGAGAGTCGACGTTACTAATAACGATCTAAATAGACAATTTATCTACAATGGAAATACCACTTTGGTTGGTTTCGGTTCCTCACCTGGAAGCAACACTGCAACACAGTGGTACATTATTAAGAATGATTATCCTGGCATGCATTCATACCCAACAAACGGTCAAGCCATCCCAGCTAATTCTACCACAAAGCTTTACTTTGGAGCATCAACAGCAGCTGGTACTAGTGGAGTAAATATTGGCAATTCAGCGAAAGGGCAGTACGCTATATCTATTTTATTATTTGGTTATTGGAATTCTGTATTATCTACCAATTTCTTTGGACAAAACATTCCATATGAAGGGATAATAATCACCTGATTTGTGATACAAATCAATGATAATTTATGAGCCCTTGATATTGCCTATAATATTAAAAATAATGTCACCAAACAAGAGCTGTACTACAAATCCTGCTGTGATATACACCATATACGGTATTCCTGGAGTAACCCATGTATTGTAAGTATCACAAAATTG
>DASSAF010000008.1:0-4432 GCA_035685565.1 Nitrosopumilaceae archaeon
CAAATGGCATCATATACGTTACTATTCCACTAAAGGAGATTCGCATAGGATTGCTTGGAGTTATTTTAAGAGATTGTAGCATTACAAGAGAGGAATTTTTGAAACAGTTATGATTATTGAAATTTGTAGAGTTTTCATTCTTTTATAATCCTTAAGTAATTTGAAGTCCTAGTATGTCCATGCAAGTCAGTCGTGAGCTTTCAGATTCAGCAATTAATCTCTTCAGGGGAAAGAATTTTGCATTCATAGCATCACTAATGAATGACGGCTCTCCGCAGATAACGCCTGTCTGGATTGATTATGACGGTCAGTTCTTTCTGGTAAATACAGCAGAAGGAAGAACAAAGCAAAAGAATTTTGAGCGAGACTCGCGAGTGGCACTATCCATAGTTGACCAAGCCAATCCCTACAATACAGTCAGCATCAGGGGTAAAGTTGTAGAGCAAACCACAAACGGCGCAGATGAGCATATCGACAAGCTTGCAAAAAAGTATCTTGGGGTAGACAAGTATCCATTTAGAGCACCTGGTGAAAAGCGGATTATTTTGAAAATAAAACCAGACAAAGTCTTTCATATGTCTAGTTGATACGTAACTATCATCTTGGTCTTGTTTTGAAGTTTTATACTTGCAATCATGGTAGCCCAGAAGATTTTACATAAAGATCAGTATCGTTTTCTTCTAGTGTTATTGTAATCTCTAGTCGTCTTGCATTTCTATTAACTGTAAGAGAAATAGTATCACCTACATGTTTTTTTCTAACATATGTGGCAATTTGTGATGGTTCTTCGATTCTGTTTTTGTCAATATTTTCTATAATGTCTCCTCTCCGTAATCCAGAATTATCAGCAGGACTATAGGGTTCAACCTGAACCACTAGTGCACCATCACTGATAGGTAATCCATAGTATTGCCTCAATTGTGGTGTCACCTTGATTGAATGAATTCCAATCCACGGCCTGCTTACTCGTCCCTTCTCAATTAGCTCTTTTAGTATGGATTTAGCTGTGCTGATTGGTACTGCAAATCCTATGCCTTGGGCATATGGCATCTTGGCAGTGTTGATGGCAATGACTGCACCTGCAGTGTTTGCTAGAGGACCTCCGGAATTTCCTGGATTTATAGCTGCATCAGTTTGGATTAACTCAAGCACACCAGTTTGCGTTTGAATGCTTCTATTCAACGAACTTACTATACCAGAAGTTACTGTAGGGCCTCCAGTCAAACCAAAAGGATTTCCTACCGCAATTACTATCTGTCCCATCTTTAGTTTGTCAGAATCACCTAGAGCAGCTACAGGTATGTCTTCTTTTGGTTCAATTTTGATGACAGCTAGATCAGTTGCTTCATCAGCTCCAACAACTTTTCCATTAAATATTCTTCCATCGCTTAAAGTAATTCTCAACCTTTCAGATGCTTCAACTACGTGATTGTTTGTAAGTATGTATCCTCGCTTGTCAATTATTACACCAGAACCTACTCCCTCAACAGGAAATACTCGAAAGATCTGATCCTGAATCATCCTAACGCTTGCAATGTTTACTACACTTTTGCTGATTTTCTCTACAGCATTAATTAGAATCTCATCTGAAACAGGAACCGTCAAGTCTTCTCCATTTCATTGTTTACACTTCTAGTCTGCGGTATCATTCCAATTTTTTTTCTTTTTTGCACGCATTACATAGAACCAATCTAAGATAAGTTGATTAACTGTCAAAATACTTGGTCACATTTTAGATCCACTTTAAGAAAATCAAATTTGCTTGGATTTTTAAGTCTAGTTTACAATCCAAGAACATGCATGTAATGATAATCCCTGGAAACAACAATACTGCGATTTCGGAGACGTGGTATCCATATGTCAAAAAGGAGTTGGAAAAACTTGGTTTAGATGTAATAGCCAAAAATATGCCAGACCCTGATTTGGCAAGAAAGCAATTTTGGCTGCCTTTTATTGAAGAACACGTAAAAAGCCATAGTTCCATACTTGTCGGTCATTCTTCTGGAGCTGTAGCAATATTGAGATATTTGGAAGAAAGTAAGGCTGAAGGAATAGTGCTAGTTGGCGCATCTCATACTGATTTAAATGATAAAAAGGAAAAAATTAGTGGCTATTTTGATGAACCTTGGGACTGGGAAAAGATTAGAAAAAATGTAAAATGGATAATTCAGTTTGCCTCAACTGACGATCCTTACATACCAATAGCTGAGGCACGTCATATTAATGGCAAATTAAATTCGGAATACTATGAATTTACAAACCGCGGTCATTTCATGGAAGATGAATTTCCAGAACTTGTCGGAGTAATAAATAAAAAATTGAACCAGCACTGAACCATAAATTGATCTTGGTTTTATTTTGGGTCCACTTTAGAAAAATCAGACTTTGTCTTTCTTTTTTGTCCTTGATGCCTTGATTTTGTAGGTTAAAATAAAATAAAATGATGTAATTTTTTGATGTTTTATCAAATTATAAACAAAAAATAATGCCATAAAGACAAAATTTCGAATTCTTTAAAACAAGGTCGTGCGATCGAGGCATAGTGTTACAGCTACAAAATACTGTTGCATTATGTGACGAAATTCGTAACATAATGAATCAAAATGGATTTGTACAATCTTGCTATTCTGAGATACTTGATTACACCATAGAATTATTTGAATCCCACGGACTAGGTAATGATTATTATGGCTATCATAACATTGTTCACGAATTAGAAGTAACATATGTTACATTAATTGCAGCGCAGTGGGAAACCCTACAAAGCAATTTCGCAAAAGAAGACCTTGCGTATCTTTTTGTCGCATCACTTTTCCATGATTATGATCCGCAAAAAAAAGTCGACAAGCCCCATGAACTAGACGCAGTAAAATTTGTACTAGAGGATAGGAAACTCTTGTCGCTGCTAAAAGAATCAGGTGTTGACCCAAACATAGTGGCGGCATTAATTCTTAGAACCATTTATCCTTGGAAGGATGAATTGCAACAACAAGCTGAAAAAAATATCGAGGAATACTTTGCCCTGTCAGATATAACAAGAGATAATCCGGATAAGATGGAGCATTATAAAAAACTCGGATGGTTTCTTTCTGTTGCGGACAGGATTGCAGGATATGCACTAGGAGATTTTCCAAAAGCAATGGAAATGGCGAAAAAAAATGCCCATGCATTAGCTTGGCATCCATTCTTTTTGGTTAGACGCGCAGTAGCTTACTTTGAGGATCTTCTCAACAACGAGTCTGAAATGTGTGAAAGAATTTTGCGTTCACTGCCAAAGCAAATGAGAAAATCATTTATGGATAACGTTTTATCATTTATGAAATTACGACAACAAGAGATTCAGATAAACGCATCATTTGTTTATGATAGTGCAAAATTGGTTACAAGGATAGAACCACTAGCAACCAGGCAAGATGATGATTTCATAAATTCTTTGTTTACTATATTTGAGGAACTGCCTCGTCCTTTACAATTTAAAAAAGAACAGTTTGCAGAGTCTGTCAAAGATCCACGCACCATCATAAATACACTTAGACTGGAAAATGACAAGGGTCCGATAATTGGTTTTGCAAAGGGAGGTCCTCTAGAGGGCTACAAATTACGTGCCGAAGCCAGAGATGAAAATCATGGATTATTCAATACTGTATTTTTAGAGCAAATCGCAGTAAAAATGGGATACTGGGGCCAGAGGGGCGGACGTGAAATGAGGCTCTTGTTTTCAATGCAAGCTCATACCAAAAAATACCAGTACTTGACCAGTTTTGCACTAAGGGACGTGATTGAAAATAGAATCGCTAGAGATGAAAAAATTAAATTTGTAAAACAGTTTGACCCTGAAAGATGGGATTATTATAGAATAATGCTGTAAACCGTTATCTGCTGTTGTATGATGTTATTTTAGGAATTGGATAAGAATCAACAATTTATAGTTTGAATGTGGTCGCTGCCTTGGATAGGAATTCCTGACATAATCTTTCCATTTAAGATTGAACAGTGTCTCTTTTCAGGCTCTGTAAACTTACTGGGAATCAATTCTTCGTGTAAACTGTCGGGAGTCGGTTTCATCTTTATCCAAAATTATTTGGTATGTCTTTTTTGATACCGCAGATGTAGAATGTTGCATCTATTAGTACAATGTCAGTACGATCTATAAAAATCTCATTATGTAGATATAGTAAATTTTGATGTTAATTTAGACCCACGTATTATATGTACAAATTTGTATTATACAAATATGTATATATACAATGAATTCCTACCTATAGATAGAAAATGAACAAAGTTATCTTGCAGAAGAAAGGATCTGGGAAACATAATTCCAGAACCATATCACATATGCCGCGTCTTGATACTATTGAGATGGTAGAAGAGGCAATTTCTGACAAAAAGGAGTTTAGTTCTAAAAATAGACTCTGGAGAGCACTTCCAAAAC
>DASSAF010000009.1:0-2164 GCA_035685565.1 Nitrosopumilaceae archaeon
TTTTGAAAGCACTTGTAAATATCCAGATAAAACACTTCGCTAACTTTGTTCTTCATCTCTTCGCTCCTTTCGTGGAAACATATCTTCATAAGGCTCTAAAACCAGCATAGAAAATTCTCTTCCTTTTTGGGTTACAGCATATTTTATCATTTTTTTACTTCCCCACGCCTGTTCTGTTTTTTTTATAAATCCTTTTTTTTCTAAACTGTCAAGTATATCTCTATGTTTCATTAGGTTTAGACCACAATAGCTTAATAGTGATGTTTGATTCATCTCTCCATGTTCTGTTAATTTCAATATGATGTCCTTTCTTATGTAGATTCTATCTCTATACTCATGTGACAAGGATATCATTTTGTTGGACGTTAAATCACGTATTAAATTTATATGAATTTTTTTATGCTGAATTGTGGGGTTGAAATGTTATGTTAGGTTCTTGTTGTAACTACATCAGGCTGAAATTTTTGCCAAAGCAAACCAAGTATTACAGCATTGACAATCCAATACAATGTCATAGTACTCAGAGATGCCATTCTGAAACCGTTTATCAGATCTAATGGTGCTGTAATCTTGTCTGGGTTTTGGGGCATTAACAGGAAAACCATGATCATGTAAACCGCATATCCAACAGGTATGAGAAATTTTCTACTTTGTAATCTACTGTATAATTTTGCAAAGCCAAGTGCGCCAAGGCCAGATAATGCTATAAATGCAATATATGTTGAACTTCTAAACGCTATTGTCTCTGGGTCACCTACAGTTGGAGGATTGGAAGGATATTTCAAAAATGGAATGAAAAATAATGTAAACCACATTATTCCTGAAAGAATTAGGGCCTTTGTGATGTTGTGTTTACTTGGAAGTTTATTTCTTGAATATGCAAATACTATTCCAAATAATGCCCCTGTAGAAAGTCCTAAAATCCCACCTGATAGTATAGATCCTTCTTTTTGCCAAGTCCTGTACTTTCCAAACTCTTCCCAAAATTGTGATGTGTTCTGTATTTCACCAGAAGCAAATCTGTTTTGATTTTCTATTGAAATTGCTCTATCAAGATATGGTTCTATTACAATTAGATTAACAAAACCATGAATTATACCTGCAGAAAAACCTGAGACTAGAACAACAGCAAGAAAAAGAAAGGTTTTCATTAAAAACCACTAGTGACATGGAAAACCTGATGCGTGTCTCATGTCATGTGAGAACTCGTGAAGATACATGTCACCGTATGCATTTGGACCTTCAACTAAACTAAATAGTTGACCTTGATCTAATCCCATGCCAAAAAAGCCTACACCAAACAATACCAAGAGAATTCCCACTGCTAATTTTGGAACTCCATGACTTGATTTTGTTAGTTGATGCAAAATGTTTGTCATTTTCTATTTTAGAAATTGAATTGTATTTAAGCGATTGGATGGTTTATCCAACTCTTACTTTTTTAAAATTAATTTAAATACAATTAGCGATCTAAACAGGACTGAAAACAAATGCATCAAGTACTACGACTGCTCTCCAAAGTGGCAGAACGATATGCCCCTAGTAGATTGCTGAGTTTTGATTCAGTTCATGTGTTAAAAGCAATGCAATTAATGGAAAACAAGAAAAGAATAAGTCGATCATTATTGATGCACGAACTTGGTCTTGGAGAGGGTTCTGTAAAGACACTTGTAAAACATATGAAAATGTCAGGTTTGATAGAAAATTCGAATGCAGGAATGTGGTCTACAAATAAAGGGAAAGCAGTGTATGCAAAATTACATGGTGCAATTCCAAATGAGATGGATGTTTTCAAATGCTCTATTGCACTAGGAAAATTCAACTATGCGGTATTGGTAAAGGATGTTGCCTATAACATTGGAAGTGGCATTGAACAACGAGATACCGCTATCAAGTTTGGTGCTGTAGGTGCAACCACGCTGATATTTAAAAATGGCAGACTTCTAATGCCAGATACACGAGAAGATTTGTTAAGAAATAACGCAAAAATACATTCGTTGATCATAAAGAAATTAATGCCTAAAGACAACGATGTGATAATAATAGGAAGTTCTGAAAACAAAAGAACTGCTGAACTGGCTGCTAAAAGTGCTGCACTACATACAATCGCAAATCACGAAAAGCACTAAAGTATACTAAATTTGTTTAAACTTTACCCGCTTTA
>DASSAF010000010.1:0-4112 GCA_035685565.1 Nitrosopumilaceae archaeon
GAATTTTGTGATAAAGTAATAGCACTAGATCCATCAATTCGCTTTGCAGGAATAGCAGACGAGGATGGAAAGATAGAGGCAAATTCAGAACGAAAAGGTTTGAAAGCATTACTTACTCCCGAAGAACGTGCGCAGTACGCAATAACTGCGGCAACACGCCAATACACCAGGCTAAGGTGGGAATATCTTTTAGGCAGAATATTGTATGCAAGCTCTCATTATTCCAAAATAACACGAGCGACAATTCCAATTGCTGATGAAAACAGCAGACTATCTTACGTTCTGTTGCTATCTTTTGATGCAGATACTCCAAACTTCCATGAAACTATAATAAAAAAAATAATTCCACTAGTACACAAAAATATAAACACTTTTCTTGCCGAGTCACAAAAATAAAAAAACAATTACGGGTTTTTGACATACTGGAAACAGTACAAGTTTAGGTTACCGTAATCATCATGTTTAATGGTGTAGACAAGGCATCAGGATTGTTTATGCCTGCCCACACAAATATTTGCGCAGTATAAGTTCCTGGCAATACAGGTGTCCATGATTGAGAAGGATTCAAAGATTGACCAGAGTCTAACGAACCTGAAAGCCACGATAATGATACTACTACTCCATCTTGATTTTGGATTTGTACCAAATATGCAAAAGGCTGAGTCCTATCCTGATTGTTTGTCACATCAGATGTTATCTGAACTTGTTTGTTTACTTTGGTCTCCCAAGTTCCATTTTTCAGAGTTGCAGCAGACACATCACCTTGAATAGCAAAAGCATTGTGTGCTATCGCCAGTAAAAGAACTGTAATTACTGATATTGTAACCAAAAACATTGTTGATTTCATTTGATTGTATGATGACAATGTGTCACTTTTTAGGGTTTTGAAAATTCTAGAAATTTTATGTTATTATCTGAATCAATTTTTTCCTTGATTTTTCCCCTGATGTAATTCTCACCTGAGACTGTGATACGTTGAAGTGTTTTGAAAGTTTCTTGATCAGTTCTCTGTTTGCCTCGCCTTTTTGTGGTTTTAATTTTATGCCTATTGATATCTCATCATTAGTAACTTCAATGAAATCCTTGTGAAATGTAACAGAGACTTTGTAAATCACAATCAATCTAGATATAAGATAAATATTAAACAACTTGTTTTCTATCTATTATAATGTCTGATTCTAATGAAGATCTTGAACGATTACAACTTTTAGATGTTGTAGCACAACGAGGTGTGAAGGGTCTTGCACGTGTACAGCTAGAACGTCTCCAAACTCTCATAGAACAAAAAGACTATGGCGACAATCCCAAAGCACAAAAATCAAAAATGAAATTGTTATCTCAGATTGCAATTGCAATTTATGATTATGACGAAAAACATGGCAGTTCATTTAAAACAAGCTAGAAAGGAAATCAGACAATGTTAGGCGATGTCATTAATTCCATATTACACAATACATTATTCATAAAATATGGTCTACTGGGATTGTTTTTTAATGGAATGTTCTCAAGTTTTATTCCAATTCCAACAGAGGCAACCATCTCTGCATTGCTTTTGGGAGGAGTAAACCCATTAGATGTTTTTTTGGTGCTAACCACTAGTTCCATAATTGGCGGCTATATTGCGTATTATATTGGATACAATGGAAGGTTACTAAGAAAACTTCGAAAAACTCCTGAAAAATATCAACAAAAAAGCGTGAGTATTATGTCCAAATATGGCTGGGCCACAATAATTTTCTTTTCTCCATGGATTCCAATAATTGGAGACGTTGTGTCTATTGTAGCTGGAACCAAAAGATACAGTATTGTAAAATACACAATTACAATGACAACTGGCAAGACCGTAAAAGCAGTTGCAATAGTATTCCTTAGCTCCCATTTCATACAGTGGATAACTAGCATCCTGCATTAGATCAAAGGTATATTACTCGTTTTTTAGAACCAGAATATTGTGAAGGCGGTTTTTCCAATCAATTATGATCTCGAATTTGAACCAGATTTTAATAAATTCAAGTTCAAAGGAAGAGAAAAGATCGTCATACAAGCAAGAGCCGCGAGACAGATAGTTCTAAACGCAGCAGAGTTGGAGATCAAAGACTGCAGCATCATACTAAACAAAAAGACCATCAAACCCAAGATAAGACTTGATGCCAAAAATGAAGAACTGATTCTTTCTTTACCAGAAAAGATTTCAGGAAAAGCTGTGCTTTTGATTGACTTTGTGGGTACCTTAAATGACAAGCTTGTTGGCTTTTACAGGAGCAAATACGAATACAAAGGCAAAGAAAAACTTCTTGCCACCACTCAATTTGAGGCTGCGGATGCAAGACGTGCCTTTCCATGCTGGGATGAACCGGAAGCCAAGGCAACCTTTGATGTTACACTTATTGTTGATAGTAATTTAACTGCAATTTCTAACATGCCTGTAAAATCCAAAAAGAAAAATGGAAAGAAAACAACATTCAAGTTTGCACGATCACCAATAATGTCAACATATCTTTTGTATCTGGGTGTTGGTGAATTCGAGTTTTTAGAGGGAAGACTTGGCAAGACACAGATTAGAATTATTACAACAAAAGGCAAGAAAATGTTGGGCAAGGCTTCCCTTGAGTTTACAAAACAATTTCTTTCGTATTTTGAAAATTATTTTGGAATAAAATATCCACTTCCAAAGCTAGACATGATAGCAATTCCAGACTTTGCATCAGGTGCCATGGAAAACTGGGGCGCCATAACATTTAGAGAAACAGTATTACTCTATGACCCAAAAACATCTTCAACTGAAACTAGACAGCACATTGCAGAGGTAGTATCTCATGAAATTGCACACCAGTGGTTTGGCAATCTAGTTACTATGAAGTGGTGGAATGACCTATGGCTCAATGAAAGCTTTGCCACTTTTATGGCCACTAAAGCAGTAGACAAATTTTATCCAGAGTGGGATTTCTGGGACCAATTTCTAATATCAGAGATGACAGGAGGCTTGAGCCTTGATTCACTTAAAACATCGCATCCAATTGATGTCAAAGTAAAAAGCCCATCTGATGTACGACAAATTTTTGATGAGATAAGCTACAACAAGGGAGGATGTGTACTTATGATGTTAGAAGATTTTCTTGGAGAAAAGAACTTTCGTGTAGGATTACACAATTATCTTTTAAAACACAAGTATAGCAACGCCAAAGGCGAAGATCTCTGGAATTCTTTAGCATCTGTATCAAGAAAACCTGTAAGGCAGATGATGAACAGTTGGGTAAAACAGGTAGGATATCCATTAATTGAAACAACCATTAATGGTTCTAAAATAAAACTACGACAAAAAAGATTCTTGCTTGAGAATGGAAAATCACAAAATGGAAATTGGATAATACCAGTTTCTGTAAAAACTGGTAACAAGCTTGTTTCAAAATTGATGACCAAGCCTATTACAATTCCAATTGATAGTGATGAGTGGTTTAAGATAAATTCGGGCCAGAAGGGTTTCTACAGGGTAAAATATGAGGATCAAATGCTAGAGCGACTAGGGGAACTGGTGCAAGAAAAGACATTGAGTAATGTAGACCGCTGGAGTCTTCAACATGATCTGTTTGCCCTGTGTATTTCCAATCAAGTATCATTAAAGAGTTATCTTGAATTTGTAAGGTACTACTTTGAAGAAGATGATTATCTGGTCTTAGCAGACATAGTAAGCAGCTTGAATTTCATTTATGGCCTATTATCTAAGGAAAGTTTTGGGGAAGAGATAAAAGAATACAACAAGGAATTCTTTAGTAAAATATTTGAAAGGTTGGGATGGGAACACAAAAAGGGAGAAAAACCAACCGATGCACTTCTTAGAAATTCTGTAATTAGCTCTCTTGGCAAGCTTGACGATAACGAGGTTTTAGAAGAAGCTCAAAAAAGATTTTCTAGTTTCCTAAAATCTGGCTCACTTGATCCAGAGTTGCGCAGTGCAGTATATTCTCTTGTAGCCTGGAACGGTGATAAGAAAACATATCAACTTTTAAGAAAAATGTACAGAAAAGCATCATCACAAGAAGAGAAAATAAGATTCCTTGGAGCTCTATCTAATTTTCAAGATAAGAAATTGCTTTCCCAATCATTACAGTTTA
>DASSAF010000011.1:0-3804 GCA_035685565.1 Nitrosopumilaceae archaeon
GGACTAGTAATACATGAAACCCAGATAACTTATGATACGAAAAATTTATCAAAAATTCTTGATGTTGGTTCATGGTGGAGAGATTCTACTGGAGGTTTGCCAGTACCACTTGGTATCAATGTGATGAGCAATCACTTTGAAAGTGACATTATAAAAAAATTTGATGAGTTTTTCCGTGAGTCAATCATATATGGAATGGCACGTGTAAACGAAGCACTGGATTATGCCATGGAGTACAGCAGGGGTCAACCACGAGATCTTATTGAAAAATTTGTTAGAATGTATGTAAATGACATCACTATAGAAATGGGCATCTTGGGGGAAAGTGCAATCAGAGATCTCTTCAAGTTTGGTATTGAAAAGGGTCTTGTTCCTGAGTTTGATCTGCGCATAGCTTAACGGTTATAGGTTTCTAAATCACACATATGACATAATGGACAAGCGTATATTTTTTTCAGGAATTGCAATTCTTGCTGCTGGCATTACAATTTCATTATATCTTAATTCTACAATACCGCTTGGCAAACCTGGTATGACAGATGCTGAAATATCTCAGTTTTACCTAGATGAGGCAACACACACTAGCTTATCAATGCTGTTCCAAATTGTTGCAGGGCTCGGGTTTTTCTTATTATTAATTAGTATTGGTCTAAAAAGAAAACAAAAGGGCAGTACAGGAAAACCAATAACACAAAAGCCTACAGAGATCTAGAAGGTTTTCAAGATATTAAAGAAAGTATCACGTTGAGCTGGTTTTCTACCAATCTCTTTTACCATGTTTGCAAGCTCCAAAACGGAGGAATTTGTTCCCTTTCCTGCAGCTTTGTAGATTTCTTCAGAAAAAGCTGTACCCACCAAATCATTTCCTCCATGTGTTAGAGCTACCTGAGCAAGTTTTTTTCCAAGTGCTACCCAATATACAGAAATATTATCAAGCGCACCTGCAAGCATTAGTCTTGAAAGTGCAATTACTCTAAGATCATATGTTGAGGCACTTTCCGTATTTATCAATCCCTTTTGTTCAAGCTCTGTATTCTCTAAACTAAATTTTAATGGAATCAAAGTGATAAATCCTTTAGTTCTTTTCTGTACATCTCTTAATTTTATTAAATGATCTACAATGTGTTCAGGTTTTTCGATATGACCAAAGAGCATTGTTGCATTGCTTTTGATTCCAAGATTGTGAGCCTGTTCTATGGTATCAAGCCATTCTTGTCCAGAACACTTTCCACGAACTATCTGGTTTCTAATGTCAGGATGCAATAGCTCAGCACCTCCGCCAGGCATTGAATCAAGCCCGGCAGATTTTAGTCTCAATAATACTTCTTTGACAGAATTATGCGTTAATCTTGCAATAAAGAAAATTTCTGCAGCAGTTAGTGCTTTAATATTCATTTCGGGGTGGCTCTTCTTTATGGTTCTAAACATCTCTTCATAATATTCAAGAGGAAGTTCTGGATGAAAACCCCCGACAATGTGTACTTCTGTTGCACCAAGTTCTTTTGCAATGCCAACTCTAGCTTCGATGTCTTTTGCAGATAGTGTATAGGCATCACTTTCATTTCCTTTCCTGTAAAAGGCACACATCTGGCAGCTTGCAGCACACACGTTTGTATAATTAAGATAGTAGGATGCTGCAAAAGTAACTGTATCTCCGACACGTTGTTGACGAATTAGATCAGCAGCGGCACCAATCATATACAAATTATCATATGACATTAATTCCAAGCCATCATTGTATGAAAGCTCTTCACCAGAGATTGCTTTCTCAAGAGCTTTGGAGTCTTTGATTAGTTTTTCTAACATGTTCCTCTGTGTATTTGATATCAATATAAAATCGTACTTTTTTGTAGATTATAATTTAGAAAATCAAAACTAAGTACAGTTTTTCGTCCACATCATACTTCCAGTTCTCTGATGAAATAGGCATTGAATCATTCATAATTTTCGTAATCTATACTATGATTACGCAATGGATTCAGACCTGTGAGTGTCTGCGTAAAGAATTGGAGTTACAGATTCAGAAATTATGAATTAATCAGTGCCTTTTTCAATTGCCTAGTTTGATCCTGATAAAATTTAACGCTCTTGTTCCGTTTTGTCAGTTTTTTATCGTCATTTTAGATGAATTTGAAATTATAGGTGAACAAAATTCAAACTAGGTTACAAGCATAGTGACAAATATTCTACCTTGTTGTGTCAAAGCGACATTAATTTTAGATTTATCACGTGTTGATTTAACAAGACCTTTTTTCTCTAGCCAAACAATATGCTCTGCAAGTCTGGCATAGTTTAGATTGGTTTTAATTGCTAAAGATGTTTTTACATCAGCACCATTTTCTGTCATGTTCCTTAGGATACGAAGTAGAATTTTCATGCTTGGATTGAATTCTTTTTTTGGTATTGCCTTAGCCGTTTCAATAATTCGAATAATTTTCTTTACCTCTGAGATAGGAATGGCTTGTTTTTCAATAATTCGAATAATTTTCTTTACCACTGGAATAGGAATGGCTTGTTTTTCAACAATTTGCAAAAGTTTCTTTGCTTTGTAGATAGAAACTGCTTGTTTTTCAACAATTTCCATAATTTGCTTTACCTTAGGAATAGGAATGGCAAGGCTTGCGGAGAAACAATAGAAGTAATTGTAGGAATTCTAATTATTCCCGTCAAGACAAATGAAAGATATTCACAATTGTTACCCAACACACAACCCCTTGTAAAATGACTAGAGATTATACTTATTTATCTATGATCTTTCCAAAATTGGAAATTTCAAATTTTATCATTTTAAATTCGATTTTTATCAAAATAATTAAGAGAGAATAACATTGATTCATTCATCATATTGGAATCAATACTTTCGATATTCCAGAGCCAGAAGCTTCGTAGTCCTATACAAGATATGTAAATAGGAGCTTCTCGGTCATGAAGAAGAAAGTTTAGTGAGTGTCTTTTTTCAATTGGAAAACTTTCATTTTAGATAATACAACAAACCACCAAAACCAACAATCCGCCCAATTCCATAAATTATCAAATCATTTCTAAAGTACCTAATCTACCAGAGTTAGAAAGACAGACAATATGGCAACAATTATTGATACTAGGATTGCAAACTTTCGTTAGATTATTGTACTCTGTTTCTCACATCACTGTATGAAACTGCACCATATTGGTATTGTCGTGCCTAAGATCAAAGATTCTATTGGAGAGATTACAAACTATATCAAATTTGAAACAATTAGCACTACAATCCCAGTCCAAAGTCAAAAAGTAAACATTTGTTTCTTAAAAATTGGCGAGTCGTTTTTAGAATTAATTGAGCCTGTAGAAAAAGACTCACCTGTCTATGATTTTGCAAAAAATGGAGGAGGAATACATCATCTTTGTTTTGAGGTAAAAGACATTCATACTCAGCTAACAAACATGGAAAATAAAGGAGGCGCCATTCTTGTCAAGCCAGTAATTGGATTTGATAATAGGTTGATCGCTTTTGTAGATTTGAACATGAAAAATACAAAATGTGGTTTAATTGAACTTTTAGAATCTAAAAATTAGATGCAGGTAAGCCGGTCATTGTCTAAAGCTTATTTTTAATCTCGTCATCGTCTTTGCATAAATGAGAATTATGGAAAGCAGTGCTACTACCAACACCAATGGTGCAAGGGAACCAAATTCAGGTACAAATGTTGTACTTTTTGTAAAAAAGACGTCGTGTTTAGGCATGCCATCATGCCATGTAAGATAAACGCCATCATTGGTGGCAATCATTTGTACGAATGCAGACTCTTCTGGAGTATTGCTTAC
>DASSAF010000012.1:0-6799 GCA_035685565.1 Nitrosopumilaceae archaeon
TGCCAATTCTGATATCAACGGCATGGGCCCAGCAACTACAATGTCAGACAATTCCCAATGCACATTTTCATTTCCACCGGGAGCAATTGATCTAGGATCTAATGTCCAATATGCATCAAAGGTGTATCCACCTGGAGTATATTGCATTGACGGTGCAGCAAACATCGGTTCAGGCCCAATCACACTTACAGGCAGCGGACCTCACGTCTTCAAGATTAATGGTGCACTAGGCCAGGCAGCAAATACTGATGTCATACTAGCTAATGGCGCACTAGCTTCTGGTGTAATCTGGATACCAACTGGCGCTACAACAATTGGAGCAAACAGTCATCTAATAGGAACTGTAGAAGGCGCACCAATCACAATCGGTGCTAATTCTGCTATCAACGGCATGGGTCCAGCAAAGGTAATGTCAGATACAGTTAAAGTAATTCCAGAGTTTGGCACTATCGCTGCCTTGATCTTGGCAATGGCAATTGTATCAATAATTGCAGTTTCTGCAAGAACAAGACTACACATAATACCAAAATACTAGATAGGATTGTAACTTCAAAAAACTAGAAGTCTAAATTAAGAAAACTTTATCACATTTTTCCTTTAGGCGAATTTGAATCCTTGTTATGCCGGATTTGTCATTTTGATTTGTTGTAATTATAATTTTTTCACAAATTACAATTATTGAAAAGTGTTAAAATTTTTATTTTCTCAATTTTATTCTATAAAATGCAAGTAGGGAACCAAGAGAAATTGCTAGTGTTATTGCAGGCAAAGGAAATTCTGGCACTATCATAGTGCCTGTTATCTCTATAGTGCTTCTGTCTTGTGGAAAATTAATTTTCAATGTTCTTGTTTCCGTGCTAGTTTGGGTTTCTACATAGTCTAGTTGTTTTTTGTTTGTATCGCCAAAAGGCTCACCGTTTACCACAAATCTTGTATCATTACCACCTTGAATTGACTCCATTATTTTTCTTGATAATTGTAACTGTAAATGTCCACCGTTCATTCCACCAATTACTTCAATAGTAAGTTTTTTTGTAAAAGGATCTGCATAGAACGCCTGGATTATTCCTCCAGTGATATTATACGGAACAGGATAAAGTTTGCTGCCAATACTTAGAGGTTTTAAACCAATTACTTCAACGGATGATATGATGTCAAGTGCAGGTGTAGGAGGCAAAACATGAATCTGTACAGCTTTTTTAACTTCAGTTTCTGGGATAGGTTGCTGAAGTATTGGGACATCGATTTGTGGAGGGGTTGGTGGCATGTTGTAAGCCGTTGCTCCCTGTCCAAAGATTTCCATTACAGGAATTTGATTTCCTGACGGTGATGTTACTACTGTTGAATATTCAGGACAAAAGTTAGATTGAGCTAGTATCCTGCATGCATATGACATGGCTTCATTGTAATGTACCCAT
The DNA here is from genome assembly GCA_035685565.1 of Nitrosopumilaceae archaeon. Classification (GTDB taxonomy): domain Archaea; phylum Thermoproteota; class Nitrososphaeria; order Nitrososphaerales; family Nitrosopumilaceae; genus TA-20. Next base: position 1,419 of record DASSAF010000012.1, read on the forward strand.
GTAAAATAAACAGAATATGGAGCTTCATAGCGGTAAAGAGCCAAATGTGATAACTCGTGGGATAAAACCCATGCCCCTGCCCAGCTTTCTGTATCATTGTCACAAGCACAAACTAGGATGGATTCTGACCCAATGCCTGAAATTGTATACAAGCCATTGTTTCCTTGCTGAACCAGAAGTTTTTGGCCTGCATTTTTATCCACTATTACAATGGGTATGACAGTTGGAGATATTGTAGAAAAATATTTGTCAAAGTCTTTTATTAAAATACATGCAGGATATTCTTGATTGTGGGCAAGACGATATAGTGAAAGATACTCATCTGTTATTACTTGATAGAATATTAAGTGCTGATTGTCAGAATCATCACATTGATCTTTACTGGTAACATAAAATATTTCATACGTTACAGGTTGAATCTTGCCCACGCCTTCATTCTCCAGTTTTTTTAACTGTAATGCATATTGTGCAGTTGAATTAGCTGATTCCTGTGCAATAGATTGAGGAATGAAGGAGATAACAGTAGACAATACAAGGATTACTAGAACACTTAGAAATTTAATCAATCTAAAAATGCCTCAAAATGATATTTCTGTCTTTAATACCGACATCAGTCACGTGATCTTGAATAAATCTTATTGTTACAATGATTGTCATGCTAAATACAACTAGTTGGTATTCGATTATATTTATTACCTAAATGTTATGAGCAGATTTGATATTTAATTCTTGGTTATGAGTTGCAACAAAAATTCTGTAGATTATCAATATGGATTTTCATGATAGTCATTTCCTGACACATTGACAATCTGTCTTCTCTTTTCAATCTATATTTGAACTTGTAATCTTTTCCATCATGTCTGTCCGCAACTGACCGCATGCTGCCGAAATCTCCGACCCCTTCTCCACCCGTACCGTGCAGTTCACGCCGCCTTTGCGTAAAATTCGCTGGAATTCATGCACTCGTCGTCTCTCCGGGCGCTGAAAACCACCTGCAGTAGAGTTCACGGGAATCAAATTTACATGAGCGCCATTGCCTTTCAAGAGCTGAGCAAGCTCTACTGCAACTTCGGGCGAATCATTGACGCCATCGATAAGAGCATATTCAAAAGTAATTCGACGCCCTGTCTTTTTGAAATAGCGTTTTGATGCCAAAAACAGTTCCTTTACAGAATGCGGTCCAGCTGTTGGCACCAACCTGCGACGCAGCTCATCATTTGGTGCATGAAGAGAAATAGCCAATCCGATCTGGAGTTGCTCGTCGGCAAGACGGTCTATCAACGGAATTAACCCTACTGTTGAAATGGTAATGCTTCGTTGCCCAAGTCCAAAGGCTCGTGCATGTGTTAATAATCTGACAGCGCGAATAGTCTCAGCATAATTTGCAAGCGGTTCGCCCATGCCCATGAAGACAAGATTTGTCACATGCTCATCTCGCTCCCGTAGGACTCGAGCAAAGTGTAACACCTGTGCAACAATTTCTTCTGCTTGCAGATTTCGTTTAAAACCCATCTGTCCTGTTGCACAAAACACACAACCCATAGCACAACCAACTTGAGTCGAAACGCAGACAGTTGACCGCGGATGAATTTTGGTCTTTGATGGATACTGCATAAGCACAGTCTCAATCATAGTTCCATCGCCATACTTGAGGAGCAACTTTGTTGTTTGCATGTCTTTACTTGCAACACGATGAGCCTCATCTGCAGAACCAATAGTATATCCTGCTGCAACTAGTGTGTCTCGCATACCTGCAGGGATTTGGCGCAGATCAGATACGTCCTTAGGTGAATCATGATACAATGCATGAAGTAACTGGTCTGCACGATAACGAGACTGCCCCATTTCAGTAACAATTTTGTCCATCTCTTCTGGTAAAATGCGATAAAGGTCGGTCATACAAGATTCACTAATTTTATTGTAAATGATAACACTGAATTATCTTTCAATATGAGTTTAATTTTATTTTCAACTTTATAATATATGGTTTGCATATTTTTTTCGTAGACTAGAAATGCTCTTACCGATAATTAATCGAATCGTTTTATTTACAATCAAAATAAGAACAAAATGAGAATTTTTACATATATCTCTAGCTTCTAAATGTGATGACACTCTTAGAAATAAAGAAAAAAATTTGTCACTAGTATATCATTAATTCTTTTTCTTCAAGCATCGTGTGCAGATTGTTTACCGATCTGTATACATCTGATTCTTTTTTTGCACCAGTACAAACAAGCTTTCCTGACGCAAAAATCAGAATTACCGTTTTAGGATCAAGCATTCGGTGTATTAGTCCTGGAAACTGTTCTGGCTCATACATGCTTCGTGGCAAGCTTCTCGCAGCTCTTTCTAGGTGAACTTTTCCATTAAGGTTTACAGAAGCTACGATATTTTGTATTGTTATGACGGGATCGTTTTTTACTTTTACTTTGCCCTTTCGAAGCTTTTGTACTACATTTCTTACTGCACTAATTGATTGTTCTGTAGATTTTGCACCAGTGCAGACCATCTTCCCAGAGCTAAAGATGAGTGTTGCAGTCTTTGGCAATTTTATTCTAAATACTAGTCCTGGAAATTGTTCAGGGTGATATTCCGTGTCGGGAAATTTTTTTGTGATTTCATTGAGATCAAGTCTTTGATCAACAGATGCTGAAGCCACGACATTTTCAATACTTACCATTGGTTTAGTTTGGGGCATATCCTACTCTTCATTTGATACCCGTTATATATACTCGGAAAGTATTTGTTATACAAATGATCTAATTTTTAGACATAAACTCTGAATTTGGAATTTTCTGTGATATGAAACTTATTAGAATATGCCATAAATTTAACAAAAACTACATCTGTTAGGGTATGGTAAAGGACATGTTAAACTGTATGAATTATAAAAAATTCAGGGAATCTAAAAAAGACCATTTTATCACAAAAGATGGCAGATTTACAAAGGCTGAGATCATAAAACAGCTTGAAAACTGGTTAACTCAAAGACTAGGAGAACCACAGGATTTCTTTGATAAAAATAAAGTAAAAGAAGATTGAAAACATCTTATAGCTTTGAGGCTATCTTGTCGTGAATTTGTGCTAGGATTAATTCTGCTTTTTCCTTGTTTTCAAACGACTCTATCTTTTCATCCATTATGGCATCGATTTCATAGCTTTTGTCCACCAAGACATTGGCCACATGGTCATCAAGTGTACCATTACCTATCAAATAATATGCAAAAACTGTATTTTTTTGTCCAATCCTATGTAGTCTGTCTTCTGCCTGTCTGTGAATGGCAGGACTCCAATCTAATTCTGCAAAAATGACATATCTTGCACGGCTCAAATTAATTCCTACATTGCCTGCTCTAAGACCAGCAATCATTAGTTTTGTTTCACCTGCCTGGAACATGTCTATGTGTTTCTGTCGCTCCTTGTCTGTCTGACCTCCGATTATTGATGCAGGCGCATATTCTCCAAGGCTCTTGTGAAGAAGCTGGTGAATTGCTTTGTGGTGGCAAAATACAATAACACTCTCTTCAATCTCCATAATGTTTTTTACAAATTCTATTACATGAGGAAGTTTTGCAATCCCAGCTGCCTGTCTCTCACTTTGTATGGCTCTTTTATATGAAGTGAATTTGTCAAATGCAGTTTCTGCATTTTTTTGATCTTCTTCTAATTTTTTCCAAATCTTGTCAAGCTCTCTTTGGTAGTAAATAATATCTGCATCGATTACTTCCTTGTAACGAACTTTGTCCTTTAGCTCCTTTAGAACATCTGATTTTTTTCTCCGTAACATAACATGTTTTCTTAATTCCTCTCCCAAACTCTCACGTTTATTTTCAAGAACTATGGCTTTTCCTTTTTCATTTACATAACAAAAATACTCACAAAACTCTTTAAAACTACCAAGTAGACCAGGCCTTAATATGTCAACTATGGGCCAGATTTCAGAACCGCGGTTGTAAATGGGGGTTCCAGAAAGACCTATTCTGTATTTGATAGATTCTAACGCAGTTAATTTTTTTACAGCTGAATATTTTTTTGTAGATTTTGAACGAAGATGCTGAACTTCATCACAGACAATTGTTTTCAAGTTTAGTTTTGATAAATCATCTATTCTTTTATGTAATAAATCATAGTTGATAATATAGAAATCAAACTTGCCCAAATCTTGCGACTTGCCATTTCGTATGAGAGTAGAAGTGGGTACATGGTTTTCTAACAATCGCCCATTTTTGCTCTTTTTTTTCAAGAATTTTCCAATCTCACGCTGCCAGTTATTCAAAGTGACCAGAGGCGCTATTACAAGTGCGGGAAAAGTCTGATTCTCTGTTGCAAGATACGCAAGTGTCTGGACAGTTTTTCCAAGACCCATCTCATCTGCAAGTAATGCATTTCCTGATGATTTTAATAGAAAGTCTAGTCCTTCTTTTTGGAAATTAAGTAGATTACCTCTAAATTGCTTTCCTGGTTTTACTTGGCGTAACTTTTCAATTTTCTTTGGTTTTTTCTTTTTTTCACGAAAATGCGCGATCTTTTTATTCCATATCGATTTTGAAAGAATTTCCAAAGGATATCTCTCATTAATCCACTTTATCTTTTGGACATTTTGACCAGTATCTGGAATTATTGCTTCATTAGGGCCGTCTCCATACCATGATTGTGGTATTACCCTAGACACCATTATTACTGCACGAGGGCCGGTTACTTTCCAGCTCCAATTTCTTGAAAACCGATCAAGAACATATTCGAGGGTACCAAAATTTTTCATGCATTTCTCCGTAATTCTTCGTATAGTATTTGGATTCTGTTTATGAATCTTGATTTTTACCAATTTGCTAAGAGATCAAGTTTTTTTGATGACAAAAAGTTGATTTACAAGTACAAACTAATGCTAGAAACACTTGAAATCTTCTAAATATTTGCCAAAAATAGGCACGTTTGATGGTGCTGGATTCTGGAAGAATGCATATGCGCATCAACGTGGTAATTTACTTCGGTTAGTGAAGGTACCCGATGATCAAATCAAGGTTCTAGTGGATAAGGCGTATCCTGAATTGCCACCACCACTTAGGTATGAGATTGAAACAAGTGGAATAAAACAAAAAGATTTGGGTTAGATCTTTTTCTTAGAGCTATCCAAACTTTACTAAAAATGATAGAAACTCTTTTAATAGTAATGCTGGCATCACGTGTTAATGGATAATGATCTTCGATCTTTGTCTTACGTGATTTTAGTTGCAAGTCTATTTGCACTAAGTGCACTTGGCGTAATTGGCTTTTTGAATAATGCATATGCCGATAATATGAACATGAGTGATAATATGAATACGAACGCAAGTATGACAATGGATCAAAATAAGACCTTGAATGAGAATATGACCATG
>DASSAF010000013.1:0-5274 GCA_035685565.1 Nitrosopumilaceae archaeon
TTACCCCAGTTTATCTTTGGTTTGGGCAAATCATCTCTCCTAGATTGGCTTAGGCTTGTCTTACTCAAGTATACATAATTTTGCTATGGATTGAATATAAATTTTATAATATGGGAATTTTAGCCTGACAAAGTAATTTTGTGACATAAATTTGCACATCTCAGACATGGGTTTTGGAGTATATTTGAATTCAAAAAAAATTGTTCTTTCAAAGATAGCACAAACATGTAGAAAAGAGTTAAATGTTCACCGACAAGAAAAAGTCACGTGCCTAACCAAATCAAAATAGCAATAGCTGGGTTTGGAAGTGTTACTTCAACTCTTATCAAAGGATTACAATTTTACAAAAGTTCAACTGAAGGTCTCTGGCATCCAAAGCTTGCAGGTTTTGGCATAACTGATGTGATTGTAACCGGCATTTACGATATTGATCCTTCCAAAGTAGGGAAAAAAGTCAGCAGTGTTATATCAGATTACAAAGTTGATTCAGATTTAATAATACAGCCAGGAATTTTAGAGGATCATGTATCACACAATTTTGTTCAAATGGGCGGAGCAAAATCTACAAGCTATGAAGATGTCGTTAATTCCTTAAAGAAAATGAATCCAGACTTTTTAATTAATTTAATTTCTTCAGGCATGGATAAAAGCGGAGAAAAGTATGCAAAAGCGGCTTTGGATGCAGGATGTTCTTTTTTTAATGCCACAGCTTCAAAAACTGTAACTGATCAAACAAGCTCTGCATTTACATCAAAAGGATTAATGATACTTGGCGATGATTTGATGAGTCAATTTGGCGGTACCGCATTTCATCGAGGCATGATGGAGTTCATCACACATCGAGGAATCAAAATAGAAAAAGCATATCAGCTTGATGTAGGAGGAAATAAAGACACACAAAATACAATGGCCGAGGAATTACGTGAGAAAAAAAGGAAAATAAAAACAGAATCTATCTCAGTTGAAGTTCCTTATCCATTCAAATCCACCGCAGGAACTACAGAATATGCCGAACAGCTTGGGAATTCTCGAGTGAGCTACTACTGGATGGAAGCCAAGGGATTTTTGGGCTCAACAATAGAGATGGATTTGTCACTTAAAACTAATGATAGTACAAATGGATGTAATGTCATACTTGATTCAATTAGGGCAGCAAAGATATCCATTTCTAAAAAGGATCTAGGTAAATCAGATATAATTTCTGCATATGCATTTAAGAATCCATCAAAAAAAGTCAAAATCAGAGAATCGATAAAAGCATTTGAAGAAGCATTTGCCAACTGAGCAAACTATTAATGTACTTATCAAGGGATAATTTTCTATGCAGCAGGTTACTCATTCTGATGAAGCACCAAAAATTTTTGCCGATGTTAAAGAAATGGAAATTACAAGGGCTATTGCAAATGAATTTCATTCAGTATTAATTGACAGAGCAGACTCTGATGTAATAATAATCGGCGCAGGGCCAGCCGGCCTTACAGCAAGCAAAGATCTTGCAACCATGGGATTTAGAGTATTGGTCATTGAACAAAACAACTACCTAGGAGGAGGATACTGGCTTGGCGGATACATGATGAATCCAGTTACGGTGAGAGCTCCAGCCCAAAAGATATGGGACGAGCTTGGAATCCCTTACAAAAAAGTATCAGAAGGACTATATCTCACACCTGGTCCTCACGCTGTTTCAAAACTTATTGCAGCTGCATGTGATGCAGGAGTCAAATTCTTAAATTTAACAAAATTCGATGATCTAGTTTTAAAGAATGGTAGAGTCGGAGGAGTGGTAGTTAATTGGATGCCTGTGTCGGCACTCCCAAGAAACATCACATGTGTAGACCCAATTGCACTAGAATCAAAAATGGTAATTGATGCTTCCGGTCATGATTCTGTAGCTGTAAAAAGACTAGTTGACAGAAAGCTTGTAGAATGGAAAGGCATGGATCCTATGTGGGTCGATGATGGTGAAAATAGAGTAGTACACAAAACAGGAGAGGTTTTTCCTGGTCTTGTTGTTGCAGGCATGTCAGTAACTGAAACCTATGGCATACCACGAATGGGACCAACTTATGGCTCTATGTTACTTTCAGGCAAGAAAGCTGCTGAAGTAACAGCTGCAAAAATGAAAGAATTAAGAAGATAAACTATATTCAAGTAATTCTTAATTTGTTTGTTGAAACTCTCTAAAATATTCTTATACGATGAACCTTCCGTACCTGAAATAAAGATATATAGATTAGGAGAATTCATCAAAGAGAAATTTTGTGTTGAAGTGGAAATAAGAGACAGGTTTTTTGAATTCTTTAAAGAATCAACTAGAAAATTCGCATATGATCTAGCTGCATCAAGAATTTTTAATCCATTAACACCTTTTGAAAAACACATTCCAACATCAGAAGAAATAACCTTTGAAGAGAATTCATTTACAAATTTTACAAACACAAGTAATATCGTAATATATGATGGATTTGAATTCAAACAAATTATTGCCAATGCAATACCGCAATCAGAATCACAATCAGACATGTTTCATCTTATTTGTACAGACAAGCTTACTTGTACGTATGATTATGATGATTATAGATACCATGGACGAGCAGTAATTTGTTCAAATCCCGGAATCATATCCACTACAGGCATAATTGAAGCCCCAGCAAAACCTCGTGAATATTATCTAAAAATGTTTGAAAACATCTCACAAGGACTTAACTTGGATGTTTTAAAAAACCAATTCAAGGGAAGATATCTAGAGTATCATGATATGAAATTAAACGAGATAATCAAGGGATATGCAATGCAAGCATTATTTTATTATTTAACTGGCCAGCCATTTTGTGAATCAAAAGACTGTAGACTATACAATGCCCATTGGCAAGAAGATCTGTTACATTCACAGATAATATCTAACAAGCTTTGTGACCAACATCAAAAAATTCTAGATGAGGTCATCCAAATACTGTGAATAATTTAAATATCAATTAGTGAGAAACGTGATTGATTCATCATCCTATTTTGTTAAATCATTTTAATAAAAACGAAATTTAAAATGTAGAAATTTTAAATCACCAATATTGGAAGATCATCCTTTTAACCCTTAACAAGACATACCTAATGGGTTGGAATTTGAAAAATAAGGCAGTTCTTGGGGTAGTAGTAATTGCGTTTCTTGTTGGAACAATTGTAACATCACCTGTTATTCAGCATGCTGCAGCTATAACTCCCACACTAGGCGACATTTTTACAGTAGTCACTGATATTCAAACTAAAGTAAATTCACTTCTTATATCAGCTGGACACTTGCAGGCTACATCTAACGCCATAAAAGGAAAGACAAGCAGTTTGCCTTCTGATCCAGCTAGCAATTCGCACATAGATTCAGCTGTGGCTTCTTTGGCAACAGGAGACTCCATAGGAACTTTGCAGACAACTGCAAATGCGATAAAAGCAAAGACAGATAATTTGCCAAAGGATCCAGCTAGTCAGTCAGCAACAAACCTAGCTATAACAAATGCGCAAAGCGCAATCAATACTCATACTGATGCGGCCATATCTTCCATATCATCTGGAGGTATTACGGAGAGCCAATTCAAGATTCTGAAATGTAATGCTACACCTAGATATTTTGTTGATCTAAGCGGTTGCAAGCTCTTTGGTGCTGTCCTCAATGGCGTGGACCTCCTTGGCGCTGACTTCAGTAGTGCAGACCTCGGTAGTGCAAATCTTAGTGGCGCGAACCTCAATGATGCAAACCTTAGTAGTGCAGACCTCAGTAGTGCAGAACTCAATAATGCGTTCCTCATTGGGGCAAATCTCAGTAGCGCAAACCTCAATTCCGCAAACCTCAGCGGCGCAAACCTCAGGTTCTCAAATATCAATGGCACGAACTTCGATGGCGCAAACCTCAGCGGCGCAGACTTCACAGGTTGTACTGGAACACCAGTAGGTACGCCTGCTTCCGGAACACTACCCACCTGCTAGAATCAAAACCTCTTTTTTCCAACAGATCATAACGATAGTTATGACACATTTTTACTGTATAGGACGGATTCCTTTTTTACTCTTTATCGATAAACGCGTAAGTTGTTTTTAATATTCGTCTTTTGATGTATTAAATATAATAATTATTCATGCTTTTCAGGATTTAATTTAAATATGAACTTCAAATCAATTTGATCAGTGCAAGCTGAGATAAAAACAGAGTCCAAAAAACACGAAACAAAGAGAAAATTTGATGTAATCATAATTGGTGCTGGCCCCGCAGGATATACTGCTTCAATATACACATCACGTGCAAAACGTGATACGTTGATAATATCAGGAGTATTACCAGGCGGTCAGTTAATGCTCACTACAGAAGTTGAGAATTATCCGGGATTTTCGGATGGGATATTTGGGCCAGAGCTTATGATAGCGATGAAAAAACAAGCTGAAAGAATGGGAACTACCATTATTGATGATGAAGTAGTCAATGTGGATTTCAAACACAAACCCTTCAAGGTTCTCACTTATTCAGAAGAATATGAAGCCGATGCTGTAATAATCTGTACAGGTGCAAATCCAAGAAAAATGGGGGTAAAAGGAGAACAGGAATTTAGTGCGAAGGGTGTTTCATATTGTGCCACATGTGATGGACCGTTCTTTAAAAATCAAGACATAGTAGTTGTCGGCGGAGGAGATTCAGCAGTGGAAGAGGCCACGTTTTTAACTAAATTTGGCAAATTGGTTCATCTAGTTCATAGAAAAGACAGCCTTAGAGCAAGCAAGATAATGCAAGAACGTGCGTTTAACAATCAAAAGATAAAGTTCTACTGGAATAAAGTCGTAGAAGAGATCTCTGGAAATGAGAAAGTAAATCAGATAATCATCAAGGACGTAGTAACTAATGAAAAACAGACGTTAAGTGTTGGAGCACTCTTTGTTGCTATAGGACATGAGCCAAATACCAAGTTGTTCAAAGGTCAAGTTGAGCTTGATGATCAAGGATACATAGTTCTAAAAGATCATACCAAAACTAGTGTAGATGGAATCTTTGCAGCTGGAGATGTACATGATCACAGATACAGGCAAGCAGTTACTGCAGCAGGGTTTGGTTGCATGGCTGCAATAGATGTAGACAAATATCTTTCTGAAAATAAAAAATAATTACATGTAAGATGCGGCAGACAAATGTATCGCTTCTTTTAGAGCCTTGTCAAATTGTTCCTCTGTAAACACTTTTTGTTGGACATACAAGCTTTTGAATTTGCGACCATCATCTGCAAATATTCCAACTACACA
>DASSAF010000014.1:0-2098 GCA_035685565.1 Nitrosopumilaceae archaeon
CGCACCTGTTACGAAAAGTAGCGAGGCAAAAACTACTGAGGGCATGGATACAATTTCGCCAGTCATTATTTTTTCACGTATGACATAGCCTGCAGGGTATAGACCTATGATGACAAATGCCAGGCAGAAAATCCCAAAAAACTTGATTGGAGTTACATTCATCAATATGAATAACAGCGTTCTTCCAATTTTAATACCGTCATTTATGGGATTAAGCTTTGTGACAGTTCCCTTTCGTACGCCGTATTTTATTGGGACTTCGGCAATTCTATATCCTTTTGCAAGAAATTCTACTGTAATTTCCACTTCAATTTCAAAATTAATGCTAAAAAGTACAAGATCTTCGAATACCTCCTTACGCATAGCTCTGTATCCAGATAATGAATCTGTAACCTGTGAATGGAGGGCAAAATTTATGGTTTTATTGAACAACTTGTTGCCAAGCATGTTGAGAGTTGATATTGCACCTTTCTCCCTTTTTCCAGAAACTCTAGAGCCTACAACCATGTCAGCTTTATCGGTTAACAAGGGTTCTAGCATTGATTCCAAATCATCGATAAAGTATGTGCCATCCCCATCGATGAAGACTATGATATCTGCATTAGAGTATTCTACTGCTTCCTTCATTGCATTTCCTTTCCCTTTTCTTTTTTGTCGTATGACATTGACATTTTCTTTTTTACAAATTTCTACTGTATGATCAGTTGATCCTCCATCTATAACTAAAATCGAAACCTCTATTGGAAAATGATGGGAACGTATACTATGTATTAAATCACCAATGGCCTTTTCTTCATTTAATGTAGGAATTATAATCTCTACTTTCACAGCATTCTCTTTTTCCTTTTTATTGCTCAATTCTACTTTCAAGTTGATCTTCTACCCACTTTCACGGAATTAATAGTTTGAGATACTCTTGCATGTTTCATCATAACTAGACAATTAAATGCTACATTTAAAGATCATTGAATAATTATATTAAATTACAAACCTCATAATTTGAAAATGTCAGTATCAGGTTATCTACTGATATCGTCTCATGTATTGAAAACGGAATGGCACTAATTTTATCTATGTCTATTTAGTTGGTTTTATCAAACTTTTGAGCGTTCTATAGAAGATTTGGTATTGACAAGTTCCATATTATGAATATGCTGCATGTGTTTTACAAAATCAATGGAATATACAGGTGACGGGTCTATCCTCTCCCTGACAGCTAAATAGATGGAAGCATAGTCAAGCAGATAAATTAAATTAATTAATTTGGTTAGAATGTTTCCTGTAACTGAAAACACTTCCTTATAATCAATTTTCTTTGTTCCAAAGTATTCTTTGAGTATTTGCCATTTTTCCTTGGTTGTTATATGATCATCTTGTCCTTGTATCAAAATTGGTCTGATATTAGCTGGCCTTTCCCAAGAGACAATTTCGTTATGACACGCCTCGCTTATTTCTTCTAAAAAGACTTGGCTCTTTGCATTTTCATGAAGTGAGTTCTTAAATCTGATGGCGGCAGATTGTAATCCAGATGGATAGTAAATAAGGGGAATTCCTGAAATCCAAGCTGCAATATCCAATGCCGGATTTTTATTGCTCATATTTGATGAATTGATCTTTTTTTGTAGTTCCTCTAAAGATCTGATAGATTCAAGAACATCAACTTTTTTCATAGGAATGACACTCTCTAATGTTTTCAACATGCCATATAGGAAGACTGGAAATGATGCCCTGGGAGAATGAATTTGTCGAAAACTTTGGTGTTCAATATTATTTCTTGTGCAATATTCTTGCATCTTTCCGCCATCTGAAAAGGCAATTATTTTGCAGTTCTTTTTATGTGCGGAATCCAAAATCGCAAGAGTTTCTGCGGTATTGCCAGACCCGCTTGTTGTTACAACCAAGGTATTGGAATCCACAGTTTTTGGAAGCACGTATCCTTTGACTACACTAACATGAACACTAGTTTTTGATAATATGGAAGAAAAAATATCACCTATTGCACCAGAACCACCCATTCCAGCAAACACTATGTGGTCTATGTCATGAAAATCAACAGCGTCTATTTTTGATTCATAAGATTCCCGTGCCAGTTCAGCCC
>DASSAF010000015.1:0-10782 GCA_035685565.1 Nitrosopumilaceae archaeon
ATCTATTCTGGGGAATTGTTGCAGATTTTGTACATATATTATCTGATCCATCAAGTGCAGCACCAGCATTAGGTGCATCAGGAGCAATTTCTGGGGTACTTGGAGCATATCTTGTGATATATCCTAATGCAAAAGTAATGACTTTGATGTTCTTTGGATTTTTTATAAGAGTAATTCGTATTTCAGTAAAGTGGTATCTTCCGTTTTGGTTCATATTTCAAAACATCTTGCCATTACTTTTTGGTTCAAATGGTTCTGGTGTTGCCTTTTTTGCTCACATAGGTGGATTTCTGGTAGGTATGCTGACAGGTTTTCTCTACAAAAAAACACACAGTTCAGAATTCACATATGGAACAAGATATGGATGGAAAGATTACAAATAAGACAATCTTATTTCTTGATTCTATCTCTGACAAAAATAATTGCTCCTAATACTAGAACCGCTATTCCTAATTTACTCATAATTAAGAGTGAATAACTTAGAGATAACAGATCCTGATTTACATCATTGATTAGGTGCGAGTGATTTGGGTTATTTGTAAATACAGAGCTTAAGAACGCATTTCCAAGAAAATTGCCAACAATCAACATGACTGCACCAACTATCAGAACAATGTAATCAAGTTTCATAAGATCTCTATTCTATATTACAATATATCAAGGAATAAATTCTACCTGACTTTACAAAAAACATATGCCATTAATTACAATCTCAATGTATCCTGGCAGAACACAAAAACAAAAAGAGGATTTTGCTAAAGCGATAACAAAATCTGCAGTAGAAATACTCAAGACCAAAGAAAATCATGTCATTGTAGTCTTTGAGGAAAATCCTAAAGAAAACTGGTACATGGCAGGAAATCCTCTTTAAACTACATTTTTATTTTAACTCCATATACAAAATTCATGACCAAAGTTGCACTTGTACAATTAAAAGCAGATGTTGATAAGAAAAAAAATCTAAAAAAAATTCTTGATTATATAAACAAAGCTGCAAAACGGGGTGCAAAGCTATGTGCGTTTCCAGAATTTATGATGTTCTATACCACATCTTCTCAATCACCAAAAGAGCTTGCAAGTCTAGCTGAAACAATCAATGGCGAATTCGTTCATGCAATTTCAAAATCTGCAAGACAAAACTCTATTCAAGTAATAGGAACCTTTTATGAAAAAAGTCCAAAAATTGATCGAGTGTACGACACCTCTTTTCTTATTGATAAAAATGGTAAGGTATTATCAAAATACAGAAAAATTCATCTATATGATGCACTTGGTTTTAAAGAATCAAACAAGCTTTATGCTGGGTCTAAAATTGTAAAACCAACTAGATCAGCAATAGGTAAGATGGGAATGATGATTTGTTATGACTTGAGATTTCCTGAAATGTCTAGAACACTTGTATCTGCTGGCTCAGAAATTCTTGTAGCACCATCTGCATGGGTAAAGGGCGAGATGAAAGAGGAACATTGGATAACTATTAACAAAACACGTGCAATTGAAAATGGTTGTTATCTTATTTCACCCGATCAAGTTGGTAACATCTACTGTGGACGAAGTGTGATAGTTGATCCGTATGGAAAAATACTATTAGATATGAAAAAAAGAGAAGGAATTGGAATTGTTGACATTTCACTTGACAGAGTACGTCAGGTAAGAAAAAATTTGCCACTCTTAAAAAATAGAAGAACAGACATCTATACTGATTTTAAGATTTAATCTCTCTTGTTTTGCATTTTATATTTGCACACTGTCTTGTCCAATTTTGTTTTCTAGAATATCTGAAAAGAACAATTGGCCATGAACAAAACTTACATGAAATTTTAGTTGCACAAAGCATTCCTCTTTGTATGAGCGGTGATGATGCCCTACACCCGTTATAATAATTTGAACAGCCAATGAATCTTTTTTTTGTTGTACGAGAACGTATCACAATAAGCTTTCCAATATGACATTGTGGGCAGTCAACTAATCCATTTACTGGGGAATTTGTTCCAAGTATGATGTATTTTTTTTTCCTTGCAGACCAAGAAAGGTATCCGTTTTTATCATAGTATTGTTTAATCTCGTTTTTCATTTTTATAATTTTTCTTTCGTTAATTTTGACAGAATTTCTCGAATCTACTAGTTTCCTCTTTACTGAAATTTGAGTTTGAGAATTTTTTTTTCTTTGCATCTCTGTCATATCATCATCTTGTAATTGAACATTAATGAAGAATTTTTATAGGGAATCAAGTCAGCGAAATTTGTGGAAAAAGTTTGCGTTATTGGTGCAGGCAGCACGAAATATGGTAAATTACAGGATAGCATTACAGACATAGCAATTCAGGCATCAGTTGATGCTATTGAAAGCGCAGGAATAGAACCAAAGGAAATAGAGGCAGGCTAC
The DNA here is from genome assembly GCA_035685565.1 of Nitrosopumilaceae archaeon. Classification (GTDB taxonomy): domain Archaea; phylum Thermoproteota; class Nitrososphaeria; order Nitrososphaerales; family Nitrosopumilaceae; genus TA-20. The sequence continues at coordinate 2,387 of DASSAF010000015.1, forward strand.
ATCTCTAACGTATTTGGTATAGCCGATAAACAGGTTCATTTGGGACCGGTTATTATGAGTGATCTTGGAATTCCAGAAGTTCCATCTTTATCAATTGAATCAGCATGTGGAAGTGGTTCTGTTTCATTTCGAGAAGCTTATGCAAATGTTGCAGCTGGATTTTATGATGCAGTTTTAGCAACAGGAGTTGAAAAAGTAACTCACACAGGTACAGAATGGACCACAACATATTTTTCATATTGCTCTGATTTTTTTTATGAAGGAGGAGCAGGTGCATCATTTCCAGGACTCTTTGCATCAATGGCAAGAGCTTATCTAGCTGAATTCAAAGCGACAGAAGAAGATCTCGCAATGGTTGCAGTAAAAAATCATGATAACGGTTTGTTAAATCCAAAAGCACATCTGAGAAAAAAAATTACAATTGATGATGTTATGAAATCTGCAGTTGTTGCAAGTCCACTCAAACTATATGACTGCTGTCCATTTTCAGATGGAGCTAGTGCAGTAATTATATGCAGTGAAAAATTTGCAAAAAATCACACAAAAAACTACATCCGAGTTGTAGGGTCAGGCAGGGGAGGTTCTCCTGCAGCATTACAAGGAAGAGAACACATTACAACAATTCCAAGTACAAAAATTGCGGCACAAGCTGCATACAAGATGGCAGGAATAAAACCAAAGGATATTGATTTTGCTGAAGTACATGATTGTTTTACAATTGCAGAACTAGTTGATACTGAAGACTTGGGATTTTTTGAAAAAGGAAAAGCAGTTGAGGCTGTGCGACAAGGAATGACTAGACTAAATGGATCTATACCAATTAATCCATCAGGAGGGCTAAAATCAAAAGGACATCCAATTGGTGCTACTGGAATTGGACAAGTAGTTGAAGTCTTTGATCAGTTAACAGGAAAAGCTGGAGAAAGAACAATAAAAGATGCTAAAATCGGTTTAACACATAACTTTGGCGCAACAGGTGCAAGCTGCGCTGTTCACATATTCAAAAGTGTATAATTTGTTAACAAAAGAGGAATTCATCAATAGTGCCAAAGAAGGTAAGGTTCTTGCCCGAAAATGCACAAAATGTGGACATTTACACTTAGTTACTACCTATTTCTGCCAAAATTGTGGAAATAAGGGGTTCGTAAATGTATTAATTGAAGGAAAAGGCTTAGTTGTCACCTATACCATAATAACGGTTCCACCTGATGGATATGAAAAATATGTTCCATATGCATGGGTAGTAATGAATCTAGATGGTATAGATCTTCGAATTTCGGGATTTATGTCAAATATCCAGTCTCCAGCAGATCTTCCACTTGGGACAAGAGTAAAAATTGTTGGGTATGACGAACGTGGAATGTTAATTGAAAAACTGTAAATCAAATTTATTAAACTGATTAAAAAAAACACAAAACAGTTCTTTTATAATTTTATACAAAACTGATCGCATGTCAGTTGATGTTGTATGCGGAAAATGTGGTGCTAAAATTGCAAATATGCGCATGTTAAAACCTGTTAAAGAAGTTATCAGGCCATATAATAATAAATGTCCTTCTTGTGGACAAACACTTTCATCTTCTGAGTTTACAGTAGATGTACAGAAAAACTGATCAAAAATACTAGTTTAAGGATCAATTTCGTCACAAATCTTATTTACCGATACTATCTAGACATGCCATGGAACTGAGTGAGGACTTTGGTGAGCAAAAGCGAGGAGGCATTTTACAATCAGCATCAAAACGTGTAAGAATGATCTTTTCGGTAATGGCAAGCCCAAACAGGATCGATATTTTACGTATTTTAAATTCAAAAGGCCCTCTTACTTATTCAGAATTAAAATCTCTAGCAGGATTTAAATCAAAAAAAGAAAGTGGTAAATTTGCATACCACTTAAGAAAACTACTAAGACAATCTCTAGTAGCTCTGAATAAATCAGAAAGGCGTTACACTATTACAAATTTAGGAAAGCTAGTTCTAAGTCTTGCTAGACAAATTGAAGAACGCTCTATAATAGAGAGTGGTAAGATGTATGTCAGAACTTCACATGAATCAATAGAGGAGTTTAACTCACATAAGATAATCCAGTCCCTTGTACGTGAGGGTAGTCTTCCACTTGAACTTGCCCAAAAAATAACTGAAGAGGTAGAAAACCGCATCTACAAATTCCAAACTTCGTACCTTACTGCCTCATTGATACGTGAGATGGTAAATTCTGTCCTTTTAGAGCAAGGACATGAGGATTATAGGCACAAACTTGCTAGGTTTGGGCTTCCCGCATATGACATTCATGAAATGATAACAAATGTAGATGGTATTCATAATGGTGTAGAGGGTCTCCTCTTTAAGACTGGTCAAACTGTCTTTGGAGAACATCTGGTTCTAAACACATTACCCAAGGATGTTGCTGATTCACATCTTTCAGGAGATATTCACATAACAAATACTGGAATATGGTCACTTTTACCAGATACGATATTTGTAAACATCAAAGAGCTCTTAGAAGACGGTATAGATCTTAGGGGAAAATTCCTAGGAGTAACTAGGGTGCCTCCAATAAATACATTAGATGAACTTGCTACATCATTATCATTACTCACTTCATTATTGTTTAGAGAAGCATCACAGGAAGTGATAATGGATGGATTAGTGACAATTTTGCAAAAATATTCAAAAAATCTTGGTGAAATAGAAGAAAAGATTACAAGTGCATTTGCAGCAACATCAACTGCTCCAAGATACAGTAAAAATAGTACACTTGCTTCCTTTAGAATCTCACTTGGAAGTGATTCAAAATTAATAGGCGTAATACTTGGTAGTTACAAAAAATATGTAAAATCAACACCTACTCCTTCAGTTGGCATTGTAATAGACTATGAAAAAGGCAAAGTCAGCGAGTTTTCTGATATACTTTCTGAAATTATTGCATTAGGCGGGCGTGTAAGCTTTTCAAAGGGTATTATATCAAATAAAGGAATCTTACGAGGAGATACAAAAACTACCGGAACTACAATTAATCTTCAATCACTTTCAATTAACATGCCTAGGCTTGCATTTGAATCCAATAAAGATGAAACATATTTTAGAGCACGTCTTGCACTCTTGATGAAACCTGCACTTGCAGCAATGTCGCTTAGGAAGAAGGAAATATCAGATCTAACTAGACGTGGACTTAATCCAATTCTTGCAAATAATACCCAATACATGCAAAAGGGTTCGGTTACCTTAGTAGTTAATCTGATCGGCCTAAAGGAGGCAGTATTTGGAATACTTGGATATGAAAACAACAAGGCTGGGCAAGAAATATTCTCTAAGGTCATAGCAACAGCAATGGAAGTAGCAACTAAGAAAGGAAAAGAGATGGGTGATAATGTTACCATATCTATGACTGAAAGCGATGCAGCCGCACGATTTTCGACCTTGGATGGGGAAAAATATGGTAAGATGTCGGTTCTCCAATACGTAGAAGGCGAATCATACACTGAAGGAATAATGTTAAATGCATCAGAAATAGACGGAATGAATCTAAAAACAGATAAAATTGTTGAGGCTAATCACATGTCAAAAGCTCTTAATGGCGGATTGTTAGTACAACTCAAAATCCCTGATAATGAAGATGTAGCAGGAATAAAAAAGGCCATAGAAAAAACAAGTGAACTTGTAAATTCATTCAGACCAATACGAAAGGTGCATATTTGTAGTAACTGCGGCCTAAAGGAAGAAAAGCTTACTGATAAATGTCCTACTTGCAAGTCACCCTACATACTTGCCTAAAATCTCCTTAAGCATTGAATAGATCTTGTAATATTTACAAATGACATTTTTTAAAAAATCATAAAATAAAATCTATTTACCAGAAGTTTAGATTACTTTTTTTGAAGGTTTATTTGGGTTCTGTGCCGATCTAAAACTATGAAAATCATAACGGTGTCAATAAAGTTGATCCAAAGTCGATCGTTGGAAAAATATTTTTTGCCTCAATCTTTATTTAACTCCATTTTCTTAGGTCTGCGGGGAGTCATTTGACAGATTTTTCACAAATAGAGAATTCGATCATCGAAGTTAAGAAACGCGACGGTCGAGTGTTAAATTTCCAGAAGGACAAAATTTCAAACGCAGTATACAAGGCTTTAGTTGCTTGTGGTAGGCCAGAACGCAGCTTGTCTGATAAATTAGCAGATCGGGTAATTGAGAAACTTGTTAATCAAGGTTATTCTATTTCTGGTCCACCAAGCGTGGAAGATGTACAAGATATGGTTGAATCTACTCTAATAGATGAAGGACTAGGAGAAATTGCCAAAGCTTACATCCTATACAGACATGAACGAAGAAAACTTCGAGAAGAAAAAATGAAGGTTCTTGATTCCAAATCTCTTGATAGTGTAGCAAAGAAGTTTGATCTTAACTGCCTGAGAGTTTTAGCATCACGATACCTGATGCGTAATAACAAGGGAACAATAATTGAAAGTCCAGGCGAGATGTTTGAACGAGTTGCAATTTTGGTTGGAATTGGAGATCTACTAAAGGACTCGTCCATATTTGCTGTAGAGGGAGGAAATACACAAAACATAGAGGAAGCTTCACGATATCTTGACAAACTTGATGACTTTGATTACAAATTCAAGATTGGCAAATATCTTCTTAACAAATGGCATTTCAGGTCATTGATCATTCACTACATGGACTTGGCCAAGCGTGGTCAGATGAAAGCAGGCATGAAAGAATTTCTTACCATGCTTGCCGCAAGAAAATTTGATCAATATGCAGAGAGAATCTCAGAATACTATGATCTGATGGTTTCACAAGACTTTCTGCCAAACTCTCCTACTATGATGAATGCGGGGGGTAGACTAGGTCAACTCTCAGCTTGCTTTGTGCTTGCCATGCCTGATGATATGGAAAAAATAATGAAATCGTCCTCAGACGCAGCATTAATTTTCAAATCTGGTGGAGGAGTAGGCATCAATTATTCTGATCTTAGAGAAGAAGGAGAAATGGTAGCATCTACCTCTGGTGTTGCATCTGGTCCTGTGTCATTTATGAATATCATAAACACAGTAACTGAAGTTGTCAAACAAGGAGGGAAACGCAGGGGTGCAAACATGGGAATTATTGAATCATGGCATCCTGATATTGAAAAATTTGTTACTGCAAAAACAAAACCAGGTGTTTTGGAAAACTTTAACGTAAGTGTTGGAGTCTGGGAAGATTTCTGGGATGCACTTGTAAATTCAAAAGATGGAAAATATACTCTTCGAAGTCCGCGTGATAACTCACCAGTGCGAGAGATAAACGCACACCAACTTATTGATCTAATTGCACTTTCAGCTTGGAAAAGTGCTGAACCAGGTCTAATCTTCTTTGATCTTATTAACAAGTACAATGTATTTGCAAAAGCTCGAGGTGGACCAATCCGAGCTACAAATCCTTGTGGAGAACAAAGTTTGTATCCATATGAATCATGTAATCTGGGATCTATCAATCTAGCAAACTATGTAAAACGAAAAGCTGATGGACAGTATGAATTTGATTGGCAAAGATATGAAGAGACAATTCGAAAGACAACAAGATTCTTGGATAATGTTATAGATGTAAATAATTATCCGATTCCTGAGATCGATAAGGCATCAAAGGATTCACGTAGAATTGGACTTGGTGTCATGGGAGTTGCAGATCTTCTCTTTAAGCTACGAATTCCATATAATTCACAAGAAGGATACGAATTCCAAGAAAAACTTGCTGAAGCATTGACTTACTATTCCATGGAAGAAAGTGTAGCCTTGGCAAAAACACGAGGCGCATTTCCACTATGTGCAAAAACAGAATTCCCTGACGGAAAAATTCCAGTGGCTGGCTATTACGAAAAACCAAAGAATGGTTGCTCATACGATTGGGATGCATTGATTAGTAAGATCCAAAAGCACGGCATTAGAAACGTACTGACAACTACAGTAGCTCCTACAGGTACTTTATCCATGATTGGTGATTGCTCAAACGGAATGGAACCAATGTTTGCTTTGGCATTTGAAAAACGTGTTACTGTTGGAAGATTTTTCTACACAAACAAAATCTTTGAAGAAGTTCTCAAAGAACACGGACTGTACAACGATCAAATCCTAGAAAAAATCGCAAATAATTATGGTTCGCTGAAAGGAATTCCAGAAATTCCAGAATGGATGCAGAAAATATTTGTTACAGCAATGGACATACACTGGGCTGACCACCTTATGGCACAAGCTGTGTGGCAAAAGTGGATTGGAAATGCAATCGCAAAGACAATTAACATGCCATATGATGTGACTGCTGAAGATATCAAAGCAGCATATTTGATAGCACATGAGCTTGGACTCAAAGGAATCACGATATATCGAGATGGTTCAAGACACGAACAGGTATTACACATGACTGGTAATAACGTACAAAAAACATTCCAAGTTACTCCAAGTCTGTATGTGACAGATTATGTTGCAAAAAATATCACAAATCCCTACCTAAAATCACAGACTGAAAAAGCATTGCAGATAAAGTTGCCAGAGGCAACAGTACAATCCCCACAAGTTCCACTTACTCAAGAAGAAATAGAAGAAAGGCTATGTCCAACATGCAAGAACAACTTGGTCTTTGCAGAAGGATGCAATGTCTGCATAGAATGTGGATATAGCGGCTGTACATCGGGATAAAAACGGATAAGAAAAACTCACGCATTAAATTAATCGCCTTAATTAAGCGATGTAAACTAGTGACGTGGTGGGATTGTGTATGACGTGCATACACCGAATGATCTCCGACCATCACGTCACTTCAACGTCTTTTCATTTATACAAACAGAATCACTAGTATAAGAAAGTAATGTTGATTTTCTGTAAATATTTAGATCAACACTTGATCACAACTTTTTTAGTATCATATCATCTTGAAATTGTTATTGAATAATAAAATCTTGCGCAGTGCAGTAGCTGGAGGAACTGCGGCTATAATTATTGCGATAGTTTTGCTGTGGATAATACCACAATCACAACCGACAATTCAACCAGCTATATCGCATAACACTAAACTTGGTTTGGTTATAATGCCTCCAACACAAACTCCAACTCTTGCAGAAATACAAAGTGCATATCAACAAGCTGCATCAACAGGAATTGGAAGAAGTAACGTCTATCTTACCTGGCCAAATATAGAGCCGCAACAAGGACAATACAACTGGAAGACTTCAGATATTCTAATGGGTTTAAACAGAGAACAAAATCTCAATGTAACACTCTACTTTTCCGTAATTAATGATCGTGTCCTAGGTCCATTCCCAAATTGGATGGGTAAACCACAGTTTGATCAAAAACTTCAAGATGAAACCGTACAAACTCTTGATGCAGTAATATCTCGATATTACATAGTAGATTATGTCATAATTAGCGGTGATGTTGATGGTTATTTTAGAGATCATCCTAACGATATACCTGATTATGCCAAGTTTTTTGATGGAGTTTATTCCAAGCTTAAAGCAAAACATCCACATGTCAAGTTTGGGAACTGGTTTTCACTTAATTCCATATTAAATCAATATCAAACAGATATTGTTGGCAAACTTAATCAAGGAGATTTTGTTGCTTACTCATACTATCCAATAGATTCAACAGGATATGAACAGCAAAGTCCTGAAGAAGAGGGTAAGAATTTGCAAAAAATGATAGATCTTGCAGATGGTAAAAAAATTGCCCTAGTCGAGGTTGGATGGAGTACAGCAAAATCCATTAACGGAACAAAAGATGATCAAGTAAAATTCATGAAAATAATGTTTGATTTTTACAGAAAAAATAATTCTCAATTTGAATTTTTAACTTGGTACAGACAGTATGATAGACCTGTAGAGACATGTTATAACTCATTAAACACATCTCCAGTGGGCTTTGGTAATGATATCGTGTTAAACAATACTGCGGCATTACTTTGCAATATGGGATTAATTGATGTAGATAAAAATCTAAAACCGGCTTGGGATGAATTAAAAAACCAAATTCAACTTAGCCCTAATTCTTAATTAATAATAAGGAATCTCCGTTGTTTAGTTGAGATACATAGTATTTGTTATTATGGGATTTTTACTTGTAAACTTGATACCTGCATTTGGAATTTATGCATCTCCAACAAAAAGAGAACAGGATTTATACAATCAGTTGCTTGCCAAGTTTACAAAACTGGATATTCAAAAAAAAGACGTGAGTGATGTGTTAAGCACATTTGATAAACCTCTTGTTGTCACATTTCCGTGTAACTCTACTGATACCAATAATCTTGTTGTAAATGTGGTCAAGACTAGACTTGCAAGATTTGATGAGACTCAAGTTCACCAAGGAGAACTAATTACAGGTGGGACATACACTTGGCAGTGTCAAATCACA
>DASSAF010000016.1:0-4427 GCA_035685565.1 Nitrosopumilaceae archaeon
ATGCTAAATGCAGAAATAAGTAAAGACAATATGAGGATGCCAGCACCTCTTGCAATTCTTCGTACATACATATGCCCAATTCCTTGCAATGAGACCAATCCTAACACAACAGAAAGGATGAGTGTAACTTCCTCATTCTTGTTAGATGTTATGGTTGGTTCGTGTTTGAATTTCCGTATATCTTGTTTCTGAGATTCAACTATGGCTTGGTCTTCAATACCCTTATCTGTTTGCCGTTTGTTCCTCAAGATGTTTTCTAATTGCGAATTTAAATTCATCAAATCCTTTTCTAGTTTTCCTAGAGCATTTGATTCAACTTTTGTTTCTACAGACTCTGTCATGGTAATTTGGTTTGAACTTAATAGACTCTCAAGATATTTCTGATCTGATAAATAGAGGTACTTGCCCTTCTCAAGCCTATCCAGTATGTATTCCAATCTTGCAGCATCTCCAATTCCCTGCTCTATCAATCTGTGTATAGATCTTACTGAATCATATGACATTCTTGCTTCTCCGATAGTTTTGCCTAAATAGATATGTTAATGATACTAAATAAATAAAATTATTCTTTTCATACCTCATAAACATTAGTTCATAGTCCTACTTTAAAATCATTGAGTTTAGATTTTCTTTGAGTCTTAAAACTTCCTTTCTCAATGAATCTATCGCCTGATCACTTTGTACAACTTCTGGTTGCATCACATTACGTTTACTCTTGTATTCTGCAAGCTCCGCTCTTAGCACGTCCATGTTGCTCTGTTGATTTTTTTCGGAAATCATCAGATCAAGCTTATTCTTGTATTCTGCAAGCTCTTCTCTAAGCGATATTATGGCTTGTTGATATTGAGGAATTACTTCTAATGGAGTTTGTGATTGTCTATTTTTGTATTCTGCAAGTTCCGCTTTAAGGGAATGTATGGTTTGTTCATATCGGGATATCTCTGGCTGAATTGCATTAAGCTTTGTTTTGTATTCTATGATATCTTGTTTAAGCGAGTCTATTGTTTTATCATCTAACATGATCTCATTTGATTGTACATTTTGAATATTAGAATCTTTATTTACTTTAACAGATGTTTGTACATGATTTCTTTCCTTAGAAAGTGAATCTAGGTTATCATTAGAACCAGATGCTGATGAAAAAGTATCTGGATTCTTGGTCTTTTCTTGCTGGCTAATCAAGTCATTGATTAAATCGTTGTTTTTAGAACCATTATCTGTTTGAATAGAATCTGACCACAAAAAGGTAACTTTTGATGGGTGTTTTTCATTATTTTTATTTGAACTAAAGCTTTCCTTGAAAATTTGTTCAATAATTTTCTCTTTTGATTTCTCATTAGTCACTACTGACTACCTCCATTCACAAAGATGTCTATTGCCATAAATTTTCTTACTTTATCTAACCAACTTGATCATAATAATATATGTCTGCCAAAGATGGGAATAACATAAAGGATTAATGGTATGCTATGTATGAATATAGAAGATGTTAATTCTTATTTGCTAAAACAACTTTACTAATTCATATTAAATGTTATTGAATTGTTTACCTCGTTTGCTTTAGAGATTAAATGTTGGATATCCATATTGCCATTTACATCTACTACATTAAAGTGACCCATTTTTCTCATGGGTTTTATCTCGCTTTTTTGATACCATTTTACATACACTCCGTCATTTTGTATTATGTTGACTGATTTACATTTGCCATTTAATCCGCTTGGTCCCAAAATGTTGCACATTACAGTTCGATGCACAAGATCAGTTTTTCCAAGCTTCAATCCTAGGATAGCTCTTAGATGTTGTTCGAATTGTGATGTAGTACTTGACTGTAGAGTGTGATGGCCGGAATTGTGCACTCTTGGGGCTATCTCATTTACCAATACTTTTTCTTCTTTTGTAACAAACATCTCAATTCCAAAAACACCTGCTCCATGAAACGCGCCCATTACTTTTTTTGCTATTTGCTCAGCCTCTTCAGAGACTTGATTGTTAATCCTAGCAGGTGCAATTGTCATCCTCAATATGTTTTCTTCATGTATGTTTTCTACAGCAGGATATACTGCAATCTCACCTTCCGTATTTCTTGCCGCTATGACTGATATTTCGCAAAGAAAGTCTACATATTTTTCAAGCATAATATCTCTGCCAACAAATTTCGAATAAGCTTCTGTGATTTGTGAGGAGTTTTCTATTCTAAAATTACCACGACCGTCATATGCATCACGTCTTTGCTTAAGCAAAGTTGGATATCCAAAAGAATCAATTCCTTGTTTTAATTCCTCTATAGATGAAATCGCGATAAAATCTGTAACTGGGATTCCGTTTTCGCGAAGAAACTTCTTTTGCATGTATTTATCTTGAATTATTCTGAGAGTTTTAGGAGAAGGATTTATTGTGATGTCTCCTTTGATAGATTCTAAAATCTCTGTATTACCAGACTCTATCTCGTAAGTTATGAGATCTGATTGTAATGAAAGTTCTACTATTGCATTTTTGTCATTAAAGTTCCCCAAAATTTGTTTTGCCCCAACTTGAGTTGCAGGACAATTTTCATTAGGATCTAGTACTATTACTTCAGAGATCTGTTCTGGCATTTGTTTTGCAGCTTCTGTGAGCATCATACCTAGCTGGCCTCCGCCAATTATGCCTAAAATTTTTGTCAATACATGTGATGTATTCATGTTTTACATATAGTTAACTTGAAAATTCACTAGTTTGTAATTTTAAAATATTACTTGGATGTTTTTGTTCTTTCTAAAATCTTCCTTGTCTTTAAATATTATTTTATGAGAATTTTTGTATGTCTCTATCTCAGAAAATAAGAACTGGAATTCCTGGACTTGACTCAGTAATATCTGGTGGTTTTAGGGAAGGGATGAATGTCGTGTTATCAGGATCGCCAGGAAGTGGCAAAACTACACTTGGAATGCAGTTTTTATATAATGGAGCCAAAGACTTTGATGAACCTGGAATATTTGTTACGTTATCAGAGAGCCCAATATCGATAAGAAATAGTTTTGTATCTTATGGTTGGGATATTCAAAAATTAATCGATGATGGAAAGATGATAATCATAGATGCTCGACCATTTAAAATGGAAGAAGGATTTGTAGCATTGGACGAATCTCTCTATAGGGGAGAAACCTTGCCGTTTATGCATTTGTCACAATTAATTCTTAGTAGCATGAAAAGAATAGGAGCTAAAAGATTGGTTGTTGATTCATTATCTGTCCTTGCAATGCAATACACTAACATGTTTTATGCAAGACAGGGATTACAAGGAATGGTTCATGCTCTTGAAACTCAAAATTGTACTTCGATTTTAATTTCCGAGACAAGGGAGGAACAAAAAATCCCAACAGAATGGTATGTGTCTTCAGGAATTATTTTACTTCACTACATAAGAAGAGAAGATACGATGGAGCGTGCCATTCAAGTAATTAAAATGCGTGGGATAAGACACAGTGAACAAATACTGCCAATGAAAATAAGCGAATCTGGTGTTCAGGTCATGCATCCCAGATTGATACCTTAGGTTATAGATGGATATTTTTTGATTTGGTCCACATGGATTCAAAAAGAATCTTCATAGAATAAATCATAGATTCTGCATCAGTCCATATTGCTGTGACTTCAGAAGTTTGGCTAGCGTTCTTTATGAAGAACAATAATTCCATATTATCTTTTAATATGAAACAAAGATTCTCTTTTGTCTCTTTTGGCATCCTTTTTACTTTGTTTCTATCTACTTCATCAAATATGTACATCGATTTATCTGAAGTAGACGTCAGAAATTTGTAATCTATTTCGGATTTAGATATTGGTTCAAAAAAGTCAGAATGGTAAAACTTCATGTAGTCTCTTTCTGAACCAAGAACAGAAAATTCTGTCATAGAAGTGTTTATCATCTCCTTTACCTTGCTGTTGATTTGATTCATTCCTTGTAACATCTGAAATTTATTTTCTTTGGATTCTGTAGTGGTAAACTCTGGTATGGAATTCCACAATTCTACCATAGGCTTTTCTTGTTGTTCTAGCGTGTTCACACGCTCTTTTTCTGCGTTTACTAGTGTCCATACTGCTTTGTCCAACGGCACAGCTGAGAATTTTATCGGATGCTGAAATGTGGCAGAAACTATACCCTTGTTTTGTAGTGTGGTAAGAAGATGATATGTTTCAGTTCTTGGTAATCTTAAAGCCCTGCAAACATCTGGTGCAGTCTTTGAACCATACTTGCCTAAGAAGATGTATACTTTGGCTTGATTTGCTGTAAGGCCAAATTTAGAAAGGTCATCTCTTAGTTTCTCAAGTGTTAGTCTGTGTTCAGACATTGTAGAATCTGATGATGTATCAAATATGGTAATTTGCGTGTCTTCGTCTTTCATATCGGGACCCTTACCTTTGTACCACTAGAATATATTGTA
>DASSAF010000017.1:0-2766 GCA_035685565.1 Nitrosopumilaceae archaeon
AGCAGGTCTTGCATCTGTCCTAAGCTATATTCTCATAAAAACATCACAGAAATACAAAAAACTCAGACGGGAATCCTCAGATGACTTTGCAATGCATAGACAAGAAATTGTTCTGAAATTGGTCAGTGTGGGTGTTATTGCTTCTACAATATCATATGTTGTTTTTAGATATGCTTAACTGAAATAAAGGAGTAATATAGTCATGGCAACAGAAATAGAATCAATAGGACAAACTCTTCTTGATGCCCCTCTTGGTTTTGTAGAACAAACAATATCAGAGATTATCAAAAAGCCTGTTTATCTAAAAGTGGTTGAACAAAATTCTGTTTTTGAAACAAATTATGTAAGAAAAGTTGTAATTGGTCATAATCAATTTCCGATCCTTAGTGCAGTTGTGAGGTTTGATTCTAAAAATCTCACTCAAGCAGTAATGACTGGTCTTTTACAAAAAAAAGAAAGTATTGGAAATATACTTAGAAAAAACAACATCAGAGCAGAACGAGGATCTGTACATGTCAACTTTGATCCTGATAAAAAAACGGTGACTAGAAATTATGAGATCTTACACAATGGCTCAGTTTGGTTTCGAGTTTCAGAAGTTATAAGATTAGATTTTCTTCGTGCCTGTAAGGATAGCTGAAGAATGCAGGGTTAGGTACTGTATCTCCACTTGCAACCCATTTTTTTTCATGATGTTTCCGTAATCATCAACCCAATTGCTAGATTTTACTAGCTTTGGGAGATTCTCAAATACATCTTTCCAGTTTGGCATCAAATGTCCAAAATTTTTTAATATGACAAAATAAAGGCTCCACAATCCCTTAACAACCATGTTTTGCGGATAGGTGAAATCATGCAAAATTATTTTTCCACCTTGATTTAGATGATTAAGACATTTCTCAATTAGAATATTTGGAATACAGTATTTTGGAATATAAGAAGATGTTATACAGTCAAACTTTGCAGTTAAATCTATTTTTTCAGCGTCCTCTAAAAGAAATGAGATTTTGTGATTGGGTCTTAGTTTCTTTCTTGCTACGTTAAGAAAACTCTCTGTAATATCGACTCCAGTTATTTTTGTGCCAGGAAACTTTTCAGCAATCTTAAATGTTAGAATTCCAGTACCGCATGCAAGATCAAGTATTGAGCTGCATTTTGGAATCTTCTTTATGACTTCACTTTTCCAATATGAATCTCTTCCAAAGGTTGTCAGATTTACTATCTTTTCGTATGAGACTGCAGTATTCTCAAAAAATTGTTTGACTAGAGCTTTTGGAGATTCTTGTATCAACCACAAACAATTTCTTATCAGCATTTAAATTAATTTCTCTTTCAAATATTAGCTGACAGACTAGTACATAATGCTGACAAATTTGTATATGAACTGGACACAAATGTAAGCGCATCTTAATTGTTTTATCAGCAATAAATTAACAATGCCAAGAAGCAACATAAAAAATTATTTTATAATGTCTGTACTGATACTTTCAGCTTTAAGCATGGCACAAACTAACGCTTTTGCAGCATCTTCACCAAGCCTTGGAACAGCAAGCAACTTTGCAGTCTTGGGTTCCTCGACAGTAACCAATACTGGCTCAACCATGATTACAGGAAATCTTGGTCTTAGTCCAGGTACCTCGATTACTGGCTTTCCTCCAGGAACTGTAACAGGAGCAACACACGCAGCTGATGCAGTTGCAGCACAGGCTCAAAATGATGCCACTGCTGCAAAGAGCGCTCTAACAAGCGATACGTGTACAACCAATGAACCAACTGTCGCAGACATTGGTGGACAGACACTCGGACCAGGAGTCTATTGTTTTCCTTCATCAGCTGCTATCACTGGAACACTTACTCTTAGTGGCAGTGGAGTTTACATTTTTAAAATAGGAAGTACACTTGTCACGGCAGCAGGCAATAGTAATGTAGTCCTAACCAACGGAGCTACCGCGAACAACGTCTTTTGGGCGGTAGGCAGTTCCGCAACTCTTGGAACATATTCTGGCTTCAAAGGAACCATAATTGCTACTGCATCAATCACTGCTACCACCGGTGCAACGGTAAACGGCAGATTGATTGCACAAACTGGTGCGGTTACATTAGATACTAACACTGTTACATCAGATACTAACACTGTTACACCCCCGGTAACATTGTCCAGCATAGCAATCACAACACCAGCAACCAGACTTTCTTACACCGTTGGGGATACGCTAGATACTAGTGGCTTGATGGTTACTGGCACATTTAGTGACGGTTCTACTAGAATTGTAACGCCTGACAGTGTGACAGGCTTTAACAGCTTTTCTCCTGTAACCGGTCAAGTTTTGACTATACATGCAGGATCAAAAACGACAACTTATACAATTAATGTAGTTGCTGCACCGTCAGTAACATTGTCCAGAATAACAATCACAACACCAGCAACCAATTTTTACACTGTTGGGGATACACTAGATACTAGTGGATTGGTAGTTACTGGCACATTTAGTGACGGTTCTACTAGAGTTGTAACACCTGACAGTGTAACAGGCTTTAACAGCGCAGCTCCTGTAACTGGCCAAGTTTTAACCATACATGCAGGATCAAAAACGACAACTTATACAATTAATGTAGTTGCTGCACCGTCAGTAACATTTTCAAGAATTGCAATAATAACACCAGCAACCAAGCTTACTTACATTGTAGGTGACACACTAGATACTAGTGGCTTGATGGTTACTGGCACATTTAGTGACGGTTCTACTAGAATTGTAACGCCTGACA
>DASSAF010000018.1:0-2446 GCA_035685565.1 Nitrosopumilaceae archaeon
TGTATTCCAATATCACTTGATTCGGCACAACATTCTGTTGCTGCATATTACACTTTGGCATCTGCAGAAGCAAGCTGCAACCTTGCACGATTTGATAATATAAGATACGGGTTTGATTTTAGCGTAGAAGGATACGAGTATAATTCATACATTTCCAAAGTTCGAAGCAACCTTGGACCCGAAGTCACAAGAAGGATGTTACTTGGAACATTTGTGCTTTCAGCTGGATATTACGGAAAATATTATCAAAAGGCACAAAAAGTTAGAAGCTTGATTAAATCACAACTTGCTGAATCTTTCCAGAAAGTAGATCTACTTTTAGCTCCTACAATGCCAATTTTGCCATTTAAGATTGGAGAAAAAATCGATGACCCGTTAAAGATTTACTTGCTTGATATCAATACAATAATTGCAAACCTTTCTGGAATTCCTGCAATCTCCGTTCCATATGCAATGGCAAAAGGATTGCCTATTGGAATACAACTCTTTGCAAACTCACTTCAAGAAAAGAATCTATTGCAGTCAGCTTATGCATTACAGAAAACAACAAACCTTCCTGAGGTGCCAATTTGACAAAGATAGGATTAGAGATTCACTGTCAGCTTACAAAACTTGAAAGTAAGCTATTCTGTTCTTGCAAGGCAGACTATAGGAGTTTTGAGCCAAACTTCAACATTTGTCCTGTATGCATGGGATTGCCTGGCTCGCTGCCAATTTTGAATAAAAAAGCTGTTGAAAAGGCTGCCATGCTATCTATCGCACTAGGGTGCAAAATACCTCCAAAGATTGGGTTTTTCAGGAAAAATTACTTCTATCCAGATCTTCCAAAAAATTTCCAGATTACACAGTATAACGCATACGGTCCGACAAGTATTGGCTATGATGGAATGATTGTAATTGAAGACAAGGAAATTAAAATCAGAAGAATACAGCTAGAAGAAGACCCTGGTAGACTGGTATATAGTGGCAGCTCAGAAAAAACACAGATTACTTTGGTTGACTACAACAGGGCTGGAACACCACTTGTTGAAATGGTAACTGAACCTGACTTTGAAAATCCAAAACAAGTTAGAATCTTTTTAAACATTCTAGCTGATTTGGTAGAAAACCTAGGTGTGGCAGATCCATCTTTAGAGGGTGCCTTTAGAGTTGATGGCAACATTTCAATTGAAAAAGGAAATAGGGTGGAAATTAAAAATGTGGGCTCGTTTCGCGATATAGAAAAGGCACTTCACTTTGAGATAACAAGACAGCAAAGCTTGGCAGAAAGAGGCATACCAATTCCTGCAGAAACAAGACACTGGGATGAGGCAAGAAAAATCACGGTCTCATCTAGATCAAAAGAAGAAGAGCAAGACTATCGTTATTTTCCAGAAGAAGACATTCCAAGAATAATAATTGAAAAATCACTACTTGACAACTTGAAAAAAACAATGCCAGAAAGCATAATGTCAAAAAAGGAGAGATACATAAACAAATATGGAATCCCAACCCAAGTTGCCGAAATCTTGTCCTCTGACAAATTTTATTCTGATTTATTTGAACAATCCCATACGGAAAAAAACGCTAAAGAGATTGCAAATCTTATAACAACAGATCTAAAGGGCTTTGCTGATACAAAAGAACAACGGGAACAGCTCAAGCTCACACCAAAACATCTGTCTGATTTGGCAGATGCAGTATTGAACAACAAAATCACAAGAACATCTGGAAAAATGGCTTTACAAGAGATATTAAAGACAGGAAAACCTGTTTCAGAAATAATTTCCAGCCTAGACTTGGGTAATGTTGATGATGAGTCATCACTAATAAAAGCAATAGATGAAGTTTTTACTGAAGAGCAAAAGGCAGTATCTGAAGCAAAACAAAACCCTGATACGATTAACTATCTTGTGGGAAAAGTAATGAGAAAGACAAAAGGTAAGGCTAATCCTTCTCTTACTCTTGATATGATCAAGAAAAAACTAGATTCCCAATAACGAAACAGTTTCGCCGTCTTTATCCATTGTTAATGCACTGCCTGATTCTTCTTTTGGATCTAGTGAATAGATTGCCTTTGGTGTAAACAATAAAACATCCGGTGTTTTGTTCTGACTGACTCTTTCAAATACTTTTGATGATGTTTTGCCTGTGACAGAACGCATGATTATGTCTGTAATTCTTGTTTTTTCTTTTTTATCTGTCACAAAACTAACCTTTCCTTTGAGTTGAAATCCCTTTAATTCTTTTTTGTCAAAAACTGAGACACTCACCCAAGGTATGGTTTTGAAATTTCCTTGCGATTTGTGTTTGAAAAAATCAAGCCAATAAATTGCGTTTTTTGAATAATAAAATGAAGTTCTTGGTGAAATGTTACATAAACCATTTGCGTCCACAGATCCAACAACAATGAATTTTTGTTCACGCAGCATCTCTTGAATAGTTGTTGTTAATGTTACCATAACAG
>DASSAF010000019.1:0-3450 GCA_035685565.1 Nitrosopumilaceae archaeon
GTAGAAGCGGGTTATCAAAGTATGGTTTTAAATTATCATATATTTCATTCCAGGAAAAGTGTGCTTTTTTACCAAATAGATCATCCTGATCAGGAACCCAATCCCTCTCATGACATTTCAAATATGCCTTTACTTTCTCAGTTGGGGAAAAATCCGGTTTTATTAAAGACAGGAATTTTTTATATCTAAAAGTATACCCCCCAAAAAGCTCATCGCCGCCATCTCCAGATACAAGAATTTTTGAAAGGGATTTTGTCTTTTTAACCACATAGTACCAATGTAAATCCCAAAAAGGGAGTTTTATTATGCTTAATGCTTTTGGTAATTCTTTGAGATAATTTTCTATGTATATAACATGATGATCTGCTTCAAATTTTTCTGCAATTTTTGCGGCAAGTGCTGATTCATCAATACTATCAGCAAATTTAACAGAAATTGCATCAATATCAAGACGAGGGTATGTCTTTCTTAGCAAGCTAAGAATTAAAGTAGAATCTATACCACCACTAAGAGCAACCGCAACTTTTAGTTTTGAATTATTAAAATTTTTTTTAATAGTATTTCGTATGGTTTTTTCAATATGTATAGAAGGTTCGCTAACTAGTTTTTCTACAAAATCTTTCCATGTTAATTTTGGTAAAAAAGTTTTTTGTGTAGGATCATATCTAAGAGTAAGAGCATTTTTTATTGAGGATGAATTGATGTGATTAAACTCCCCCACGTCCAATGCCCCTAAAAATTAAGCCGGCTTTTTTTGCGGCATGAACGTCAATTAGTCCTCTAGTATCTATCAGAACCGGAGTTTTTAGTTTGGCTACAAAGAACGTGGGTTCAATATTGCGAAATTCGTTATGTGCTGTAACAATAATTGCTGCATCTGCATTTGTTATTGCATTTACAGAATCATCTTCAGTTTTATGTAAAAATACTTCAGTAGATTTGAAGTATGGATCGTAAATTTTTATTTTTGCGCCAAGTTGGTCTAATCTTTTTATTATTGCTTCAGCTGGGGATAATTGAATATCACGTACGTTTGGTTTGTAAGATACTCCTAATAATGCAATAGTACTATCCTTTACTGATTTGCCAGCCTCGTTTAATGCATCAACTAATAGTTCAACAACATGATATGGCATAGATTCGTTAGTTTCCCTAGCTGCTCTGATTATTCTTAACATGCCATTATTTTCCATTCCTCGTGCCGAATTTAGAATTTGATACGAATTTACAGGCAAACATGGACCGCCTACGCCTGCTCCAGGGTAATGGGTCTCAAAATTGTATTTTTTATCACAAGCTTCAAGCACTTTTAGTATATCTATTCCAAGGTTTTCAAATAAAATAGCAAGCTCGTTTACAAATGCAATGTTGATATCACGAAATACATTAGCTGTAAGTTTTGCGGCATTAGCTGTTTTACAGTCTGGCATTTTTATCATTTCTACATTAAAAACATGCGTGTAAATTTCTGAGACAAGATCAGTTGTTCTTGCGTCTATTCCTCCAACTAGTCGTGGTAATTTTTTAAAATCATTCAATATTTCACCAGGATTAGCGGTTTCAGGACATGTTGCAATGCTAAAATCTTTGCCAGCTTTTAACCTTTGATCGTTGTTTTCAATAATTGAAATTAATTCATTTTCAACAAATCCTGGTTCAATTGTACTTTCTACCACTATTAATGAGCCTGGCTTTAATAATTTGCTGAGGTTTTTTACAACTGATATTAATGCAGAATAATCAGGTACATTGTTTTTATCCATAGGAGTAGGTAATGATAAAATTACAAGATTAGATTGTGGAATTGCTTCACCAATATCTATTGTTGCATGAAATTTTTTATTTTTAATTACATCATCAAATATTTTATCAAATCCCGGTTCATCTTTTATTGGATAATTACCTGAGTTTATCATTTGAACCAGTTTGGTATTGATATCAACTCCAATAGTAGATAAACCAGAATGTGCAAATGACAGGGCTGTTGGAAGACCGATTCGTCCTATTCCTACTACAGAAACTGTGATTTGCCCTGATTTCAAGTAATTTTTAATTTCACCAACAGTTAATGAAATAATATTTTTAGAAATTCCTTGGTTCAATTTTTTAACTCAGTCCTTGTTTTATCATTAACAGAACATGATTGACTTTTCTGAGTTTATATAAATTTGTGTCTAATCTTTCCTCTCAAAACTTAAAGATAAGACTAGAAAAGCATTCAATATGAATTTCATAGTAACAGGAGGGGCAGGATTCATTGGAAGCCATATAGTAAAATATCTTGTAGAACAAAATCACACTGTAACAGTTATTGATAATTTTCATACAAGTACTCTAGAAAATCTATCAAGATTCAGGAACAAAATAGAAATTTTGGACATGGATATTCTGGATTACGAGAAACTGAGAAATGTTGTTAAAGATATTGATGGAGTATTTCATGAGGCTGCACTTACTTTGGTACAGGAATCTTTTACAAAACAAAAAGAATATCATGATGTTAATGTAACTGGTACAGAAAACATATTCAAGCTTGCAAAAGAATTTGGTTTCAAGGTTATCTATGCAAGCAGTTCAAGTGTGTATGGTAACACAAAAAAAGTTCCAATCAAAGAAGATGCTGAAAGAAAACCACTTAATCCATATGGCAATACAAAATTAGAAGACGAGTATCTTGCAGAAAAATACTCAAAATTAGGAGTATCAATCATGGGATTAAGATACTTTAACGTGTATGGACCAAGACAAAATATTGCTTATGCTGGCGTAATTACAAAGTTTTTAGAAAATATTGCAAATAGTAAGGCTCCAGTGATTAATGGCGATGGTTTGCAAGTAAGGGATTTTGTCTATGTAGGAGACGTGGCAAAAGCAAACCTAATGGCCATGGAAAGCAAAGTGAATTTTGCTTTTGTTAACATTGGCACAGGGACAGCATTATCGATTAATGATCTGGCAGATATCATCATAAATGCATCAGGTCTTGCCATAAAACCAGTTCATGGACAAGCTCTTGAAGGCGATGTTAAAGATAGTCAAGCAGATATTAGTTTAGCAAAAAAATTACTTGATTGGAAAGCTGAAATTAAACTTGAAGACTGGTTAAATGATACAGTTCAGAAAATCATAAAAAATTAATTTTTGAGAAGGTTTTCATAAAAAGTAACGTATTTTGGCATCAATACATCGCATGTAAAATTTTTCATTACATATTCATAACCTGCGTCAGTTAGTTTTTTTGCAAGTTCCCTGTTTTCTAATATTTGATTTATTGCATCAGTCAATTTTTTTGGTTCATTTGGAGGAACAAGTATGCCAGTAACATTATTTGTAATTATTTCTGGAATGCCGCCGACATTTGTTGCAACAATTGGAATTTTAAAGTAATATGCTTCTTTAATGACTTGAGGAATGCTTTCCATTCTGGATGGAATTACAAGAAGACTGGAT
>DASSAF010000020.1:0-11301 GCA_035685565.1 Nitrosopumilaceae archaeon
TACACTTCCAACTTTGGAGCAACAGTTGAACTCGACCAGAAGGTATACACATGGACTGACAGAGTTTACATCACAGTAGTCGCACCAGATCACAACTTTGATCCAAACTTAATTGACACCATTGGTGACAATGACTTGAACAAAGTCACTGTATCAACAAGAGGCAATTCCATCTCACCATACAAATTGGTAGAGTCTGGAGTTGACACCGGTATCTTCACAGGTTATGTTATCTTAACTGGTAGCAAGACATTGAAAGACATTGGAGGTGTCGATGGCACGGGTACAAACCCAACTGCAGCTGGTCCATCCGGTATCGGTCCAACAGACGGCTTCTTGCCATCTGAGGACAGTGACGGTGTATCAGTATCGTTTGAGTTTACAAGAGATCAAACAGTAACTGGCTCAGCACTAGTAAGATGGAACATTGGTGAAACAAAGTGGCTTGAAGCAAGCTATCCAGCTAACGGTCAAGGAGTATTACAAATAGTAGATCCAGACATGAACCTTAATCCAAAGGCAATAGACAAATTCGACACTAACGTATGGTCTGATTCTGACTCTGGTGGTATCAAACTTACCATGACAGAGACAGGAGAAGCAACTGGAATCTTCCAAGGTACAGTGTACTTTACAACGAACTTCCAGTCTTCAGGTAACAGATTACACGTAGCAGAAGGTGACACAGTCACTGGCGAATACAAGGACAGAACACTGCCCGCTCCATACACACCAGCTGATCAGTTAAGATTGACATCGACAACATTCATCGGTACAGTAGTGCCACCACTCGAAAGAGCACCGGCATCTAACCCAAGAATCGTTGACTCGTTTGGCAATGCATTAACAACAGTCAAGGTCAACCAGCAAATCCAGGTAACTGCAGATTTGACTAACGGCCAAGACAGAGATCAGCCATTTGCATATCTAGTGCAAATACAGGATGCTAACGGAGTAACAGTCTCATTATCTTGGATCACAGGTACGTTAACTGGCGGTCAATCTTTGAACCCAGCACAGTCGTGGACACCAACTGCATCTGGCACATACACAGCTCAAATCTTTGTATGGCAGAGCATTGATAATCCAAACGCACTGTCGCCACCACTATCAACTACAATAACTGTAGTATAGACAAGAAACTTCTAACTTTCCCTTTTTTCCTTTTTTTGAAAACTCCTAACGAAAGTTATAGATAAATAAAAAATCAGTTTTTACGTATGAAAAATTGCTTTACGAGAATTAAAATATTAAATTGAATTTTGTTTAGTAATCTGATTTGTAATAAAATCAAATCATTACACTTGCTCAAATTATATAGAAACTTACTAGATCTCTGAAAATCTTCAAAACCCTTAAATAGAAAATTAAAACCACGTCAAATTGATAAATGAAGAGTATTATCGCAATTTCAGTCGTTTGTTTAGTTGCTCTAGTCATTATACCACAAATTCATTTTGCTAATGCTGCATTAGGAGGACAGGTCTCAGAAAAACAATATGTCAATATCAGAGCTGAAGTATGGAACCTGTTTTTTAGGATGACAACTGCTGCCTTTGTGGTTGGAGCTGTAGTTTCAGGTACCATGATCTGGCTGTGTTGGAGATTTAGAGAATCAAATCCCAAAAATAAAACCTATAAAACAAGATGGGAGCATTTGGATGATCCAACATCAGGAGATCCCGCGGAGGGTCACTAGATGGGACACGATACATCAGAATGGGTTTTTGTCGGTATAGTTATTGCAATTCTAGTTTATGTCGGTGTTGATTCTTGGAATATTGAAAAACTTTTAGAAGATGTTCCGGCAGATGCAGAAACGATCAAGGTGACAGGTCAACAATGGTTCTGGAGCTTTGAACATGCAGATGGAACAAAAGAAATCAGCACACTGCATCTGATAAAAGGTCATGCTTACAAATTTGAAATTTATTCAAAGGATGTAATGCACTCTTTTAATATTCCTGACTGGGTTGTATTTCAGGATGCAGTACCAGGTCACATAAATCATGCTTGGTTTTCACCAGATCAGACTGGGACATTTCCTATACAGTGCAGAGAATATTGTGGATTGTTACATTACAACATGAGAGGCTCACTTGTTGTGGAGGATAGCAAGACTTGAGCAAAAACATTTTATTGACTTTGTCTAAAAACAAAGAGGGATCTATATGGTACTAGAGCTACAAAAACCACGACCTGTTTGGCAGATAATGTTTTCGACACACCACACTGACGTGGGTTATCTCTATACTGTAACATCACTTGCATTCTTATTCATGGGTGGTGTACTGGCATTGTTAATTAGGACGCACCTCTTTTTCCCTGGGCAAGGAGTTTTAATTTCTGACTCGGTTACATTTAACAGAATATTTACTGTACATGGTACCACCATGTTGTTTTTGTTTGCGCTTCCATTTGCTGCGGGAATAGGAAACTATCTTGTGCCAATAATGGTAAGATACAAGGACATGGCATATCCAAAATTAAATGCGGTTGCCTTCTGGATGGTTCCAGTAGGTGGCGCACTAGTATGGCTAGGATTCTCAGATACAACATGGGTTGCTTATGCTCCATATTCAGTTATCAGAGCACCAGGTCCAGCGGCAGACATGTGGATATTTGGTCTGAAGATTTTGGGGGTTTCATCTATTTTATCATCCATTAATTTTATTGTTACAATTCTAAAATGTAAACACCCTGATTTGCCTCTAAGAAAGGTGCCGTTGTTTGCTTGGTCCATGTTGATAGTATCACTTATGACAGTTGTTGCGATGCCAACATTTGCAGCATCACTTGTAATGATGCTAACAGACAGACTAGGTGTATCAGGATTTTTCAATCCGTCACTGGGTGGAGATCCAATTGCATATTTGCATTTATTCTGGTTTACATTCCATCCTGAAGTTTACATCTTCCTCTTGCCAGCGATTGGTATGATGTATGAAATTATTCCAAGATTTTCAAGGAAACCACTTTTCAGTACAGGATCTGGAGTATTTGCATTTGTAATGCTTGGCCTGATCGGATTTGCTTCATGGGGTCATCACATGTTTTCTACAGGAATGGACTTTACAACAAAAACCGTGTTTATGATTGGAACATTAGCCGCAGTACCAGCATCAGGAATGCACGTCTTTAACTTTTTGGCCACAATGTGGGGCGGTAGAATAAGATTTGACGCACCAATGAAATTCATGGTTGGTGGAATAGCGTTATTCTTCTCAGCAGGAGCAGGTGGTGTTCTCAATACTGCAATGCCACTTGATTTTATCACACATGGAACATACTGGGTTGTAGGTCACATGCACCTGTTCCTTACCGGCACAATTGCATTTGGCTTTGTTGGCATGATGTATTACATCTTCCCACTATTTACCGGAAGAATGTACAGCGAAAAATGGGCAACTGTACAGTTTATCCTAATGATGTGGGGAACAGTCCAAGTATTCTTTACACAACACATTCTTGGACTGGAGGGCATGCCAAGAAGAGTATATGACTATCCAGCAGATTTCACATCGTGGGTACAACTAAACCAGATAGCATCAGTAGGCGCATGGATTCTTGGAGCTAGCTTTATAATCTTCTTGGCTCAACTAATTTACTGTTCTGTAAAGGGCAAGGAAGCCAACATGGACGATCCATTCAAGTTGGGCGGAAAGTACTATTATCCATATCAAGCAAAAACGCCTCATCACGTAGGATACTGATATGAGTCATTCTGATCAAGAACCACCAATACTTAGGACATCCACTAGAAGAATGGGAAAAATGCTTGCAATTATTATTGGAATTCAGATTGTTGGTGCTTTGATTTTTTTTGTACATTATGATTTCTGGAATTCATATCTTCCAATTGCAGGTAAGCTACAAGAACAAGGCGAACATCCACCACCTGGAGCAACAGGAACTTTTACTGGAAAAGAAATTGATGTTCCTCTAAAATTTGTAGAGTCTCCTGACTTTAAGAATTATGGATTTAATGCACCTCTTGGGCAGACTGGGGCCAACCCTGAAATAGATGCCAACGTGGGAGACAAGATTGTTTTTGATGTTACAAATGGTGGTAAAACATTTCACGCATTTGCCGTTACAGATTCTGAATCAGGACCTGGGCCAGCTATTTAAGGCACTGCAATTGGCACTGCTGACAATCCGATGAAACCAAAAGCAGAAGGAAAAGTTACATTTGTTCCAGCAAAAGCAGGAGAATATTATTACATTTGCGCAGTTCCAGGACATCGTGAGCTTGGAATGGAAGGAAAAATTATAGTAAAGGAAGGAGGGGGAGCAAGCTCTGAAGGACCATCCGGGGCTGCAGTTGCACCTACTGGTAATAAAGTAGAATTTTCTTTGAGTTTTGTTATGAGTGCTGATTTCAAGGATTATGCATTTAATGCACTTACTGGACAAACAGGACACAATCCAGATATTACAGTAAAATCTGGTGACACTGTAACAATTCATCTCAAAAACGACAATACATCATTTCATGCATTTGGTATAGTTACAGACATGGAAGATCCAAACTCGGTTGTATGGAATTCTGCATTCAAAAGTCCAGATAACCCAATGAAACCACACACGACTGGTGATGTTACTTTTGTTGCAGGTAAACCAGGTACGTATTATTATATTTGTACTGTGCCAGGTCACGCTGACTTGGGAATGCATGGCAAGTTTATTGTGCAGTAAATATGCATTTTAAATATCTAGCACTTGCTTCTCTTGTAATTTTATACTCTCTGATGTTCATTGGAGGATATCTCCAAGCAAGCGGACAGTGTCTTTCTTGTCCAAAATGGCCTTTATGTCCAAGTGGTATTCTTCCAAGTAATGAATATCTAACAGAATGGATTCATAGATTTATTGCAGCAACAACTGGCGTACTAATTGTTGCAACTGCAATAGGTAGTTGGAAAGTAAAAGGATCTGAAAAAAAAATACGAATAACAGGAACCTTAGCTGGCATTCTAGCCGTTTCACAAATAGCATTGGGAGCAATAGTTATTGATACACAACTTCATGCAGTAATAGTTGCGATTCATAATGGTGCTGGAATTTTGCTTTTTGCAATGACTCTTCTTACTACATTATTTGCATTTAGATTGGCTAGATCCTCAACTATACAAACTAAGGTTTAGGTTTCATTCTTTTCTTTGAAATCCATATCCAGATGATTAATGTAAAAGCTCCAAAACCTCCAGCAGAAATTACGTACACAAAGATTGGACCAAAGATGTTTACTGCTGAAACATTAAATTGATAAGTTAATGTCTCGCCATTTGGTCCTGCATTATATAGATCAACTTCAACCACATGGTTTCCCGATTCGTGAAAAGTATAGGGAATGTCCCACTGGCCACCATCATGACTCTGGGGAGCCATTGTGTCAATTAATTTGTCATTATAGAAAACCCTTACCCCCATTCTAAAATGATCGACTTCACTATTTTGGGTATTAAATGAATTAAGATAGTTAGTAGATTGCGCATAATTTAAAACTCTAAATTCAAGTTTGAATGGTTCATTTGCAGCTGGTATTTCAGGTATGGTTGCAACTTGTACTTCATAATTGCCAATTGTTTCAGAATCAGAGTTGAATGCAGAATGAGCACTTGCACTCTGAATTGCAGGAATTGTTAGAACCCCTAAAAAAACTAATAATAAAAGACAACCAGATTTTCGCATTATTTTGTTATATGGTTTTCTTTAATATATTATTACAAGTTATCAGATCATTGAAAATTAGCAAAAGCTTTAAATCCAGTCTGACAAGAACGGGGAATGTATGACCGTTGTCAGTAAAACAATAGATATCAAGTCCAAAGTGTCTGATGTCTTTACCTATTTTGCAAGACCTGAGCATATTTCTGATCAATTTGAAGAGCGAGTAGGCATGACTGTGGTACCCATGGATGTTAAGGCAGGTATGGGTGTAGGAACTACCTTTAGAGTAATAGGTGATTTTGATGGTAAAAGACTAGAATGGGATTGTGAAACAACCGAATTTGTACCAGAACAAAGAATTGCAGCGAAAATGATTAAAGGTCCTTTCAAAAAATGGAACATTTCTGTTGAATTCAAATCACTAGAAGAGACACTAACTAAACTTACCATGACAGTAAATTATGAAATGCCACTAGGTCCACTAGGCAGCATTTTAAACAAAATTAAATTTGCAAAGACAGCGGAAAAAGGAATGGAGACCGCTCTCTACAAAGTTAGAGGACTCTTGGAAGGAAATGGTTCTATTCCGGTTTACATTACACTTGATGCATATAGAAAACTTTTAGTGGAAAAAGAAAAAATGAACAACGCACCGGTTTCTACGGTCTTGACTAAAATATTAGAAAAATACTCTCAAATCGAGACAGTTAAAAATTAAAAATTAATTTTATTTCAACTCAAGTTTAAATAACGAACTTGGCGTTTGCTATTTTGCGGGTCTATGGCTCAGCCAGGTAGAGCGAGGGACTCTTATGATCTTTCAGAGAAATCCCTATGTCGTGGGTTCAAATCCCACTAGACCCGCTACAAACATGGTACTAAAATAGGACCCACATCATGCCATGATGCGATGCAGATTTCAATAGAAAGCGTACAAAAGCGAGAAGATCCATACCAATTGTTTTTGGATTCTTTCAAAAATTTAGAAACAAAAAGAAAGTACATCAATTGGCTGTTTCAATTCTTGAAATTAGTTCCCTCAGAACTTTTTGCAGAAACTGGAGAGAAATCAAACTGCCAAGAAGTTGGCATATTAGCCAGATCCTTTGTTGATCTGGCAAGAAAAAATCCAAGCCTAGCACAAAACATCATTGCAGAATACATAAAAGAAGAGAAAAAACTGGTTGACAAAAAAGAACTAAATGCAAACACGGTACCAAACCATATCAAGCCAATCAAATTCTTGCTTGATGCAAACGGTATTGCTATTCACTGGAAATCTCTTCATAAGCTATTTCCTAGGCCACAAAAGACGGAAGACCGAGCCTATACAAAAGAAGAGATTCAAAAAATGCTAGAGGTTGCACCTGATATTGCTGATAAGGTAATAATCCAAATGTTTTCTTCTGGTGGTTTTAGGCTTGGGGCATGGGATTACTTTACCTGGAAAGATGTGATATTTTTCAAAAATAAGGATGATTCCTACAAAGGAGCAGCACTGCTGGTGTACAGAGGAGACCCAGAAAGTTACTGGACTTTTATCACACCAGAGGCCTGCAAGACATTAGAAATTTATCAAGAGGCATGGAAATCCAAACTCGGAAGATATCCTTTGCCTGACGATCCTCTGATAAAATCGGTAAAATTGGAAGGCGTTCACAGACTAGACATCAAAGGCATTAGGAGACGCATGGACAAAATTGTTACCAAAATCGGTTTAAGACCGCCATTATCTGAAAATAAAAAAAGACATGAGGTTGCGCTAGATCATGGTTTTAGAAAATATTTCAATACCATGATGAGACGCGCAAAAGTAGATTATCTGGACAAAGAAGACATGATGGGTCACAAGACAGGTCTTGAAAGACATTACGAAAGATACAGAGAAGAGGATTTTGAGAGATTTGTAGAATATCAAAAAGCTATTCCTTTTCTGACAATCTCAGAAGAAGAAATTCTAAGAACAAAAACTCGAAAATTGGAACAAGAAAAAACTGAACTTGAAAAAAATATTCCTCAATTGGTCAATCAAGCCATGGATAGAATAAAAAATGAACTTATACGTGAAGGATGGACTATAACCTAATCTGATAATTCTTTTCTTATTTTTTCTAAAGATTCCCCCGATTTTACATATGGTAGATATTCTTTGTGACCTAGACATTCCACATTAATTTTATTTATTATTTCAATTTTTACTGAACCATCACTATTGAAAAGCATTTTTTTTAAATTAGATCCTGCTTTCGGTTTAGCTCCTTGCTGTATCATAACATGCCTAATGGAATATTTCATAAGTTCACCTGCAAGTAGTGACTTACTTAATCCTGAAAACTTCGATTTTTTCAAAACTTTACAAAGGGAGTAGTATCTGTCCATTAGTTGAATAACTTGTTTAGCGGCATCAGTGAACCAATCTATTACAACCGAATCATTCTTCTGTAATAAGGTGGATTCTGTAAATTCTTTAGCGAACTGATACAAGTCTAAAATTAATTCTTGGGTTTCCTGCTTAAAATATTTGATATGTTGTAACTGATCAGATGATTTTTTAGCGTTCTGTTGATCAAACCATTTGTAGGTATTGTTGAATTCCTCATTTAATAATTTCAACTTGTGTAAATATTTAAGGAAAATTGGTACATCATCTAAAACTTCTTTGTAATATTTTTGGCCAATCTTAGAACGAAAATCTTCCTTTTTTAGAATTTGCTGAATATCAAAATCTGGAGGATTGTTGTAATAATAGGTACCTCTCTTACCTTTGTCAACACAATAAAAGAGTTGAGTTTTAGAAATTCTTCCATCACTGATTGCTTCATCTAACCTCTTACGTACAGTACTCCTATCTGATACTCCGGAACTTTTTACAATACCCGAGAATCGTGCGAGTTTTTTTTGTTTCAGAAATTCTTGAATTTTTGAAATACTCTTTTCCTTTGATGTTTTTTGAAACCTATCTAATCCTTTTTTCATTGAACGACCAAACTTTTTGTTTTGCTACAATCTCTTAGGAAACTAAGTTTTATAATAGAGTGTTGGAATCTCTCAAAACCCTCATCGAAATAGATAGGCAGATTTGGTCTCAGACAAGAGCCTATGCAACAGCAAATAACTGTACTCTAAAAGTTGCATTAGAATCACTACTGTCGGAAATACTAGTGTCAAAAGGATATGTTATAAGGACAACAAAAAATCAACTTGCAAACTCTAAACAGGAGGAAAAAAGATAATGCCGATAGTTTTAGAAACGCTTTGCAAAGGATGTTCTGAAAACAATTGTGGGGATCATCAAGTTTTAAAATATGTAATTGACAAAATTACCAATTTAGAAGTAGAAGCAAGATGTATGTGCAACAATTGTAAAATTGGAGGTAAATCTGATGATAGTACCTAAGATCAAGAGATCTTCAATCAGTAAATCAATCTATAATCACATAATCAGAAAAATTGGGCAAATTCACTCATTGATATTGCAACTCATTCAATTAGTACATTCAAAAACCGTAAAACCGTTCTCTATGACAAAGGGAAACAGTACAAAGGTAATGGGGGTTGACCTCATCAAACTGCTCAAGAAATTCAAAAAGTACATTCCAGCAATACATGATCTAAAACTGCAGACAGAATCAAATCTACATCAATATCTAGTCGAACTTGGATGTCAGGTAAACAAGCATAACAAGTGTATTCTCCTTAGAATGCCAACTCCTAGTCCAAATATTTGGGTAAAAATTGTTGTCTATCCTCTTTCATTTCAAGTAGATGTGGCTTGTAGTCAAGAGCCCTTTGAGTGTAATAACGAAGGCATGCAAAGATTGACTGCTCTTCTAGAAAACGTAAGACAATACTTACTCAACAAAGCTGATAATGAAATTCAAATTCCTGAAATTGGAAGCTGGAGACTAGATCACTATCATCTAAACATAGACGGAAACGACCTGACATACTCAGGAGAAAAATTCAATATCACATACGAATCTGCCGTAGGAGAATTCAAAAGGTTATACACCAAAAAAATGTTCAATGGAAAAGAAATCCTAAGATTAGAACAAATTCTGACACCAAGACAACCTCTGGCAGAGGAAATCCAGAGAATAAAACAGGAGATCAAAATAATATGATTCAGGCCAAATACAGCTTCGAATTCATATCTATTTCAAAAATCAAGAAAGGCAATAGAATAAGACAAGACTACGGAGATATAGAATCATTTGCTAGAAGCATAGAAAGTTTAGGTTTTCTGATATATCCTATTGCCGTAACAGCTGATTATCTCCTACTTGATGGAGGAAGACGTCTTGCCGCAGTTGAATTTCTAGGTTGGAAAGTAGTTCCAGTAATTGTGGTTAATCCGGAAATTGGGGAAACAAGGAATGAAGAATAAAACACAGACACTATCATCTATCGCATTTGAGCTTCTAAGCTTGCTTCCTCTAGAAATTAGATGTGAAATTGAAGCAAATAATCAAAGAAAAGATTACAGTTTTACTGAGAAAGCTGCAATACAAGAGAATCTTAATCAAGAATTCAAAAAATTATTTACACAAGGCAGAAAGAATTCAAAACAAAAAGAAAACTGCCAAACTGTTGGCACATTGAAATCCATAGGTGTTGATCGTATAGATGATCTTGTAGGCAAAATAACCAATGAGAGCGGTGAAACGGTTCGCAAACGCAGGGAAGTACAGGAAGCTATCCAAGAAAAACCTGCCAAATACTCACAGATTGTCAATAAAGTCGACAAGGGACAAACAAGCTTTGCCTATTTGTATTCTGTTGTAAAAAAAGATCAAAAGAAACCTTCACCGCCAATTCCAGATGGTGAGTTTAGCTTGGTATGTTTAGATCCTCCATGGGAATATTATCTTCAACTAGACGGTTCACCAAAATACAAGACGATGTCTACTGACGAAATTAAAAAAATGAAAATTCCTATGACCAAAGACTGCGTTGTATTCATGTGGGCTACCATTCCAAAGCTAAAAGACGCCTTGCAAGTTTTTGAAGCTTGGGGCCTTGAATACAAAACTGCAATAGGGTGGATAAAAAAGAAAAATGGAAAGTTGCAAGAGGGAACAGGACATTACGTCAGAGGCAATCTGGAACTTCTCTTAATAGCAACCAAGGGAAAACCAGGAGTGCCATTAGAACAAAACAGACCAGTAAATGTCATTGAAGCAGAAAGAACAACACATTCTACTAAGCCAGAATTAGCATACGAAATCATAGATAGAATGTATCCAGATGCAAAAAAGCTAGAAATGTTTGCAAGAAAACGAAGACAGACAGGTAACTGGGTACAATGGGGAGACGAGCTTGAAGACACTATGAACCAAATCTAGATCCAAAAATTCGCTGTTAAAAATGAGTAATAATACCTTTTTGAGTAGTTTGTTCGTAAAAACGACTGATTATAATCCTCTATTTTGTTAAGGGTAATAGAAAATTAGATCGCTATTAGGCATTAAAAAAAGTGAGTAATGGCACGTTCTCCAGTAATTTATTCATAAAAACGTGCCATTATAATGGTACTATTTTGGTAACATAAACAAAAAATTAGATCGCAAAAGCAAATTCAAAATGAGTTAAATGGTGAGCCTAATCGCATTTTGTGTCTAATATCTC
>DASSAF010000021.1:0-4294 GCA_035685565.1 Nitrosopumilaceae archaeon
CATACTAAGCTACAACACAACAAAGCACAATACCTCACTTAGTTTATTGATACAGCCAAATCCTGTGACACATGGCGCTACGTACAAGGTGGGAGGAGTGCTAAAAGATACTGTCACAGGAACCACGTTGAGCTCAAAGACGATACTTTTCAAAGCTGATACTCACATAACGATTGCAAGTGCTACAACAGACTCGTCTGGAAAATATCTGGTGTCAGCTTTGACAGCACCATCAGCTGGTTCGTACAGAATCCAAACCATGTTTAATGGTGATGATTCCTACAACTTTGCATTTTCAGCAAAGCAAACTCTTACTGTTTCATAAGTTTCCATGAGATCGTGTTGAGCAATCAAAAGTATTATGACAATGAAATGAATTATGTTATCCGTACCTGAAGAAATGGAGAGAGTCTTGGAGAAGGAAAGAAAAGAGAGAATGCTTGAAACTATCCCTGAAGTAATACGAGTAATTCCTAGTGAGTATTTGAGAAAAAAATCCTAGTCATTAGGTAACCCAAAATAACAATCAACAATAAGATCTGGTACAGTCAATGATTTTTAAATTAACTTTTAATTTATGAGTGTCTGAATTCTGAGTGCAAAAGACAAAGATAGTTACTTGACGACTAGAGTTTTTTGAGGAGAGTTACTTGAACTGTAGAGCGGATCTTCAGCAAAGTGAGATTGGATATTATATGAACCGGCTGATGGTGCAATCAATCCACTCACAGCATAGTTACCAATACCACTAGTTCCCGCACTTGGAATAACTATAGGAGTATCAGCTGTAAATGTTATTGTTTTTGAAGCTATTGTAGTTCCTGTTATTCCATCCTTCAAGGTACCGAAAACTGAGTATGGGTTACCATGATTTACTGAAGTTGGCAAGGACAGTGATAATGCTGTACCATGCTTTAGAGTGGCATAAGTTCGTACCACAGAGTCAGATTTGAAATACAACGAGTTACCTGCAAAGTGAGATTGGTATGTCCATCCGTTAGCTACTGTACTTGGAGCAGTTCCCGTACTTACTACAAAGCCTGTACCATTTGTTGCTTGGTCTGCAACGCCAATTACTCCTGTACCGTTAAGGTGGATTGTCTTTCCTGAAATGGCAGCATTACTGTTATCAGCATCTTTAAGAAGTGCAGTAAATGTCGTTGTTCTTCCCCATGGTACATTTTTGGAGCTAACTTGTACGAATGTATGGTGTAGTGTAGTGCTGTAAACCTTTACTGTTGAATTAATTGGCAAGTACAAAGAGTCACCTGCAAAGTGAGATTGGTATGTCCATCCGTTAGATACTGTACTTGGAGCTGTACCTGTACTTGTTGCTTTTCCAGTACTGTTAGTCACTTGGTCTGCAACGCCAATTACTCCTGTACCGTTAAAGTGGATTGTCTTTCCTGAAATGGCAATTCCGCTAGCATCAATATCAGTGAGTGTAGTAGTAAATGAGGTAGACTTGCCCCATGGCAAACTCTTTGCTTGTGTCAATGTAATACCTGTAGAATGTTTTGATACCCAAATTAATGATGGTATGCTGGTTCCCTTTGTCACATGTGAGCTACTTATCCAAGTTGCAAGTATTAAGTTTGGATTAGCAGTAATTGCTGACGAACCATAAATATGAGATACTGGACCCCAATTTCCTCCTGAGATTGGAATTCCTGTAGTTGAAGCACCGTCGCCCCAGTTAATGAATATAGTATCACCTACGGCTGCACTACCAGTTACATTTCCAGAAACAAAGACAGAGTCAGTGCCCCATCTTGGAGAAGAATTGGTAATAGTTGTAATAGTAACTGGAGCTTGCACCACATTTACAGTAACATTAATTGCAGATGTAGCAAAATTACCTGCATTATCTGTAGCTTTTGCTAGAATCGTGTGTTGTCCATTTACAAGTGTGGCGTTAAATGACCATGGAGAAGTGCCACTTGCAAGATTAAATGCGCCGTTATCTATTGAGACTTGAACATTTTGTATTCCAGTTCCTACATCAAAGGCAATGCCAGCTACAGGTACAGAAGAAGATCCTATAGTTGAACCATTTACTAGCGATGTAATGATAACTGTTGGTGCACTCATATCAACTGAAATTGTAATCATACTTGATACGGTATTGCCTGCATTATCAGTAGCCCTAGCTACAATATTATGCGAACCGTCAAATGGAGAGTTGAAGGCAAATGACCAATTTGCAGTTCCGCTTGCAGGAACAAATGGACCGCCATCTACTGATGCGTCTACCTTTTGCAATCCTGATCCAACATCAGATGCAGTACCATTAATTAGTACTGTAGATGTTTTTACAATGGCTCCATTAGATGGAGCTGAAATTGCAATTGTTGGTGATACCGTATCTATTGTAATAGTTGATGATGTAGTCTGAGTGTTTGCGTCGTTGTCAGTAAGTTTTGCATTTATTGTATGAGTTCCATCTGAAAGTACAGGTGTGGTAAATGACCATGTTGAAGTTCCAGTTGCAAGATTAAATGCCCCACTATCAATTTGAACTGCTAAACCATCAATACCTGAGCCAGAGTCAGTTGCATTTCCATTAATAGTAATTATGGAAGTGTTCAAGATAGCGCCATCAGATGGTGAAATTATTGTTACCGTAGGAGGTGTAGTATCAATTGTATAAATTTGTGACAAGATGCCTCCAACAGCCCCAGCCACATCAATTGCAAATGCGTTTAACGTAGTTGTAATACCTATGGCAATTGGTGTGCCAGTGTATTTTGTACTGGATTGAGTTGGAGTACTTCCGTCAGTAGTATAGTAAATGGTAGATGGTTCGTCTGTTGATAGTCTTACATGTTGAGTAGTGTTGTAAGTGTTACCAGGTGGGTCTGCCAATATAACGGGACCAAAGTTTGTGTTAGCTGTGAATGCAAAGCTGAGTGCCTTTACAAAGTTAAGATTTGAATTAAATTCTTGTATGCGTAGGTTTCCAGTATCATCTACCCAAAGAGTTCCAGAAGAGTCTACTAGAATCGCACGTGGATCACTGAATTGTCCGGTTCCTGTACCACCACTACCAAGGACAGTAAGTAAGTTGAAGTTAGAATCAAATTTTTGAATTCTGTTATTACCCGAGTCTGAGACCCATATGTTTCCAGAATTATCTATGTAAACTCCTCTTGGATTGTTTAGTTGACCAGGTGCCGTACCATTGGTACCAAAGCGTGCAAGCGATGTGCCATTAGGTGCAAATTTTTCTATATACGCTGCTGTTTCATCTGCACAATAGATGTTTTCTTGTGCATCAAATGCAATTTGATACGGTTTGAATGTCGCAAATTGTGTAATATAGGTACCATTATTAGTGAACTTTTGAATTCGGCTATTTTGCGTATCTGCTACCAGAATGTTATCTGCAGAATCAACTAGAATTCCTCGTGGTTGCTTGAACTGTCCTGGACCCGTGCCCGTATTACCAAAAGTCTTTACGAAGTTTCCGTTCGGATCAAAAATAGAAACACGGTTATTGTAGTCTTCTGCTACGATTCTATTACCATGTGAGTCTATTCCTATTCCTCTAGGTCCTCTCAAATCACCTGGGTTTGTTCCAAGCTGGCTAATGGTGAAGACAAGATCTCCTGTTGTAGCATTAAATCCCAATACTTTGTGGTTATGCCCATCCGCAGCAAGAAGATGTCCTTGTTGATCAAATGTTACAAAGTAAGGTTCCATTGATGATGCCCTTGTCCTAAACTGGTCGATGAAGGTTCCGTTTGTATAGAATGATTCTATTCTATCGTTTGATATGTCTGCAACATAGATTATTCCATTATCAACAACTAGTCCAGAAGGATTAAGGAATTGTCCTGGACCAGAACCTATGC
Organism: Nitrosopumilaceae archaeon; assembly: GCA_035685565.1. Classification (GTDB taxonomy): domain Archaea; phylum Thermoproteota; class Nitrososphaeria; order Nitrososphaerales; family Nitrosopumilaceae; genus TA-20. Next base: position 3,855 of record DASSAF010000021.1, read on the forward strand.
TACCAATTGATCTGATAAAGTTGTAATTACTATCGAATATTTGAAGACGGTTATTGTATGTATCAGATACATATATGAAACCATTTGTATCCACTGCTACATTTCTTGGTCTAAGAAATTCGCCATTGTCGTTTCCAAACTTACCAAAGGCAGATATCCAATTACCGTTTACATCAAATTTCTGAATACGATCATTTCCTGTATCTGCAACATATACGGTACCTGTTGAATCTATTACTTCAACATCAAATGGTAAACGAATATAGCTATATGGTACACCTTGTTTTCCAATGGTTAACAGATAGTTTCCATTATGGTCAAACTTTTGTACTCGATGATTATTTCCGTCTGCGACATAGATGTTACCTTGAGGGTCTGTAGTTATTCCCCTCGGACTATTGAATTGACCTAGACCACCACCAAAACTACCAAATTGCATA
>DASSAF010000022.1:0-4683 GCA_035685565.1 Nitrosopumilaceae archaeon
GTGCAGATAGAACTTCCAAAACATGGAGGATTTGCATGTGATCCAGAGAGTAATACACCAGATGTGATTGCGTGACTAAAGTCTACACCACTGAGGTTTGAGTTAGTGAGTATTACATTAGTGAGGTCTGCGTTACTGAAGCGTGCATTGGTGAGATCTGCGTTATTGAAGCCTGCGCCAGTAAGGTCTACAATATCGAAGTTTGCACCATTACCGTTTACCTGCTCTAGGTTTGCACCCCTGAGATTTGCGCCAGTAAGGTCTGCGTTAATCAGGTCTGAGCCACCAAGGTCTGCGAGACTAAGGTTTGCTCCACGAAGATTTTTTCCATGCAAGTCCATAAGAGTCAGGGAACAGTCAATCAATAGTGCGCCTGGATTCAAGTTGGTACAGTCTATACCAGCTGTTCCTCCAGGACCAGTATCTCCCTTGTCACCTTTGTCACCTTTTGGGCCCTGTGGACCTGGTGGACCCTGAGGAGCATTAACTGTAACTGGTGTTGGATTGACATTAACATTTACTGGAGTGGGATTGACATTAACTGTAGGATGGATACCTTCGATCGCATTTTTAATGTTATTAAGAGCCGTTACTATTGCAGAATATTGACTTGCGACATCTCCATATGCAAAGTTAAGTGAAGATGTAATGATTGTTCCTGCAAAAAATGCTACTACTATAATGCCCAGAGTGCTCTTTTTCAATACTAGTGCTTCTCATTGAATTATTTATCAATGATCTTCCAAAATTGGAAATTTATTTACAAACTATATCCAACAAATCATAACGTATCATTATTCTAGTCATAACTAACTTTTTACGCACAAAAATGGTGATACAACTATCGATAATTTTATCATGAAATTTTATTGATTGAGAAAAAAATCCAATTTTTGTGCACTAGATCGAGAAAATTTTTGACAAAACAAATCACATATATGCAATGAGAAAAATGACGATCTTGTGTCTGGGGGTTCGGTTTCAGATGAGGGTTACGTTTGTGCACCTTATTCGCATGATGAAAATTCACTTCAATTAAAGGACTCGATGCAAAAATCTGCATACATTGACGACGTGTATTTTGTTACCGCTACATTTTCTGAAGATGGACGCGCCTACTTTCCATCATACGCAAACACCTATCTTCTTGCCAGATTTAATGATCAAAAAATCATGAAACGGGAAGTTGAAAAATACAAGCAAGACAAGGCTGCTTTTGTTTTTACCAAACAAGGTGAATTTTTCCAAAGAGAAAATCCAGGTGACCTGAATTTGGTATCGGTGTATTATTTAGAACATGGACAATCACAAAATGATATGACTGATATTGCCACAATTATTGGCAAACGTGACAAAGTAAGAAGAGCAGAGACTGGTCAGCTAGAACTTTCTTCTACAAAAGATCAAAAGTTTACATTTCCATATGGAGAAAACTTGGTCGTACTAGAGATAGCAAGCAACGATTCACATCAGAGCGACAACAAGTATTGTGAAAAAACAAGACGCGAAGTTGCAAGAAAAGGGATCAAAATAACAAACCTTGTTTCCCTTTCTGTAATTGAAAAAATAAAATAGAAAAGTTATATACTCTGCCAAATTCTGTTTTGGTGATGAGTAAACCATCTGAGCTTGGTGCACTAAAAATCGGTTCTTATATTTTACTTCCTGTTGACAGTCCAAATGCTGAACCATGCAAAATTGTAGAGTATGATACCAGCAAACCAGGAAAACATGGAGCTGCAAAAGCAAGAATTGTAGCAGTTGGAATATTTGACAAGAAAAAATATCCACACGTGTCGCCAGTTAGCGCACAGGTCCAAGTGCCACTAATTGACAAACGAGTTGGTTCTATTATATCAAAAACTGATTCTATCACACAGGTGATGGACGCTGAATCATTTGAGGTCTTTGACGTATCACAAATTGAAGATGAAATAAAGGATAAAGTTGTCCAAGGATTGGATGTTGAATACTGGAAGGTAATGGACAGAACTATTATAGTCCGAATCAAAAGTAGTTGAGGATGCTGATGATGAGGAGAAAAGCCTTCTGATATCATGATGAAGATTATGAGTATTGAGGCATCCAGGCTTTTCTAGGCACAAATGTATAGGAATAAGTTATACCATGTGATGACTATATGATAGTTATACATGAAAGGTCTTTGCCACGTTTGTCTGGAATCAAATGTGGAGGTAACAGTAAAGGACCATCTTGCATTGTGTGAAAAATGTATAAAACAAGTATCCCAACTGGAAAAAAATTAATTTGATGTTACGATATAAAATTGAGACTTGAAATTAGCAGCATTATTTTCTGGCGGCAAAGACAGCACATTTGCAATTTACCAGGCAAAAAAAGAAGGACACGACGTGGTGTGTGCAGTGACAATTTTTCCGTTGTCTGACGAAAGCAAGTTTCTTCATTACCCAAATCTTTCTATGACCATACTTCAAGTTCAATCCATGAAACTGCCACAATTTTCTAGCTATGCCATATCCGATGACCCCGAAATAGAATTATCAGAATTGGAATTTCTTTTGGAACAGGCAAGGCATGCTTTTGGAATTGAAGGAATAGTTCATGGTGGCATACTGTCAGAGTTTCAAAAAAATCATTTTGAAAATGTGTGTAACAAATTAAACTTGAAAATCATATCACCGTTGTGGAATATAGATCAAAAACAATACATGAAAAAATTAATCGAGTCTGGTTTTAAATTTATAATCACAAGTGTTTCATCAGATGGATTAGATGACTCTTGGCTTGGCAGAGAAATCACAACAGCAGATGTTGATGCTCTTGAAAAACTTTCCATAAAACATGGATTTAATCTGTCTTTTGAAGGTGGCGAAGCAGAAAGTCTGGTTTTGAGCTGTCCTCTCTTTGCATCACCGCTAAAAATCATTCAATCCAACAAAACTTGGGATGGATACAGAGGAAGATTTGAAATAACCGAAGCAATCTTGGAATGATGTAATGCTTGACAATTTAAAAAACGGTCTTAGGGCAGCACTGAAAAAATTAGTAAAATCTTCAGGAATAGATGAGGCACTGATCAAGGAATTGGCAAAGGACATTCAAAGATCGCTATTACAATATGACGTCAATGTTAAGCTGGTCTTTGAGATAACAAAAAATCTAGAGGAACGATCGCTTAATGAAACTCCTCCTCCAGGTCTGTCAAGAAAAGATCACATCGTAAAAATACTATATGATGAACTGTCCAAGCTTCTTGGCACTGAAAAACAGTACGAGTTCCAGCCTGGAAAGCTAAACAAGGTGCTCATGCTTGGAATTCAGGGAAGTGGCAAGACAACCATTACGGCAAAACTTTCTAAATTCTTAACAAAAAGTGGATATCGAGTAGCAGTAATTGGCGCAGATACTTTTCGACCAGGTGCACTGACACAACTTAAAACAATGTGTGAAAAGGCTAATGTCGAAGTCTATGGGGAAGAGGGAAACTCTGACTCGCCGCAAATTGTTAAAAATGGACTGAAACATTTTGAGAATTCTAATTTTGATGTTATACTGATAGATACTGCTGGTAGACACAAGGAAGAAAAAGACTTGCTTGAAGAAATGAAACAAATAAGCAAAGTGGCAAATCAGGACCTTACGTTACTAGTAATAGATGGAACAATAGGTCAGCAATGCTACAATCAAGCAGAGGCATTTCACAAGACAGCGCCTGTTGGGGGAATCATAATCACAAAGCTTGACAGTTCAGCAAAAGGAGGAGGCGCACTAGCTGCTGCATCAGCAACTGGTGCCCAGATAATGTACATCGGAACTGGTGAGCGAATAGATGATTTGGAGAAATTCTCTCCTACCAGATTTGTTGGAAGGCTACTTGGAATGGGAGACATTCAGGCTTTGCTTGATATGGCAAAGAGGCTAGAGACTGAAGGCGATGAAGATAGGGTAAAGCGCATAACGCATGGAAAAATGAACATGGAGGACTTTTACTTTCAAATTGAACAGGCATCAAAAGCTGGGGGTCTTCGCAGCATACTGGACAACATGCCTGGAATGTCTGGCATGGTAAAAGAGGATCAACTGGAACAACAAGAAGAGAAGATGGAAAAGTGGAGGTTTATAATACAATCCATGACCAAACTTGAAAAAGAAGATCCTGATTTGTTAAATGCATCAAGGATACAACGAATCGCCCGCGGTTCTGGATGGCCACAAAACGAGGTAAAGGATCTTTTGAAGGCATACAAGAACTCTAAAACAATGATGAAGGCATCAAAGGGACGTCAGATGCAAGGCATGTTAAGAAAAATGGGTCTGGGGTAATTTTACATTCTAGATTGATATAGGAAATAATCTAACTGTTTTTAAAATAGTCTTTCTAATGACATCTGTGAATAACTACCAGTGTTATCAAGTACTGGGTGTCAAAAATGATGCTTCGTTTAAAGAAATAAAATCTGCCTACAGACAGCTGGTACTGCAATTTCATCCTGACAAAAACATGTCAGAAGCCGACGGCAAAAAATTCAAGATGGTTACAGAAGCATACCAATTTCTAAAAAAAGAGAATAAAAGAACACACCAAACTAGCTCAAACACTACAAAATACTCTGACAAAAATTCTAAAGAACATGATTTTAATTCACACAAACAATCTTGGGGGGCAAGGCCAAATGACCGTTCACCAGAGGAAGACTGGAG
>DASSAF010000023.1:0-3285 GCA_035685565.1 Nitrosopumilaceae archaeon
TACAATGCAACCATATCAAGCAGCTATGGCAAGTTCTCTTATAGGATGGGCAGTTTTCATTGTTCTAGTAAATGTGATAGGTAAGAGGTCAAATTATTTCGCAAGATAAATTGAGCTACAAGTGGATCCAAAATAAGACCCTGATGATAGGAGTCACATCGGGCCCGCTTTTCCTGCCTAGTAGACAGTATAGTTTTCGTTTCATTTTTTGCACGAGTCTTAGTTTTCAATTTATTCTTTTGCACTAATGATTCATGAGTAAGATTAATCTATGATAGATCTTTCGCAAAGACATGTCAGTTTTCAATCGTAGAGAAAGAGTTCGAATAATAGAACCAGAAATAGAATCTGAAAAAATTTACATCATTAAAGACATAAAAAAGATTAGAAAGGGTGGAGTCTTGTACCTGTTAAAACCACTTGAGGAAAAGCCTATTTTACGGCTGTATTGTGAAAATAAGGAATCGCTTCTTGAGAGAATTTACTAAAAATAAGAATTTTTGAAAGTAGAATTCAGACAAGAAAGATTTACTTGATTCGATCTTTGATTGTAAACTATTGAATATTTCACAGTGCTATGAAATTCTTGGACTAAAACCAGAATCCTCGATGAAAGAAATCAAGCAAGCATACCGAAAACTTGCTCTTTTATACCATCCTGATAAGGACTCTTCAGATGGCAACGAAACAAGATTTAAGCAAATTTTAGATGCTTACCAAACTTTGAGATTACATCACAAAACAGAATTACAAACCACAACAAAGTTTACAGATCTATATCCTGAGGATGCGGTGGCTTCGTATGAACAAGCTGAAGCATTGATTACAAAACAAAACTATGAGGAAGCAATTGTATTTTATGATAAAGCATTGGAACGGTTACCGCGATATGAAAATGCCTGGCTCAAAAAAGGTGATGCGTTATCTCGCCTGAAAAGACATGATGAAGCGCTTGTTTGCTATGAAAAGGTCCTACAAATAAATCCGGAATCAACAGATGCCTGGAATCTAAAAGGCATATGTCTTTCTGATTTGAAAAAGTATGATGAATCTTTGGAATGTTTCGATGAGGCAACTCTGTTAAATCCTATGCATTATGCGGCATGGAACTTTATGGGTGTATGTTTTTTCAATTTAAAAAAACTGGAGAAAGCTCTGGGATGTTTTGACAAGGCAATTAAGATCAAGCCAGATTTTGCAGTTGCTTGGCATAACAAGGGTGGTGTCTTAATGAGAATGGATAAAAAGAAAGAAGCAGAAAAATGCTACGAAAAAGCAAAGAATCTAAGACAATAACAACCTTTGTGAGTTCTTTGAGGATTAACAAAATTCTTTATTTTTTATATAAATCGCTTTTCATACTACTCTTTCAAGAAGTGTTTCTTTATTTTCATAATAGAGACGTACGACCGATTCAGTTTCTGATCTCAAAAGATACAAAACTTTTCCATCAGTGCTTTTTTTAATTTCTTTGACAGTATATGTTAGAAAAGATTTTTCACGTGAATCAATTATTCGTACATTTTCACCAATCTTGAATGTTGCCATGATAATTTTTCACAACTGCTCATGTATCAACCTATGTCTCAAATATTATTACACGCTAGAGTGATTATTTTATTGGAATTTTTTCATAAATTTTTTAGCATTTCAATAAGAGGCTTATTATAGTTAACAAGACAATATAGAGCATGTCAAAATCTCCAACAGAATGCAAATGTCTTTCTTGTAAATGTGGCACCTATACATATAACGAGTCTCGAGTTTGCGCTAGCTGTGAAGACAATAAGCATGCATCAGGGGAAAAAAGGTGGTCTACTATCGTGTTAGCAAATGCACCGCCAGTCATTGTAAAAGAAGACGCAATGTAAAAACTAGTAAGAATTACTTTTGTTTATTCTAAAAGTTTGTTAAAATCTTTACCACAATCTAGATGTTTAATGATTCTCTTAAGCCCTTGTACCTATTTCGTATTGTAACTTCAGTTACTCCAGCAGCCATTGCAATGACTTTCTGTGTAGTATTTTCTCCGTTGAGTACACATGAAAGATATAATGCTGCTGCTGCTAGCCCCATAGGATCTTTTCCAGCGGTGATCTCCATCTCATTGGCATCTTTTAAAATTGTTAGGGCACGTCTCTTTACCTTTTCACTTAGACCAGCTTCGCTTGCTATTCTAGAAGTGCATATTATTGGATTTACCACTGGCATGTTTAGATCAAGTTCCCGCAAAAGGAGCCTGTAACATCGTGATATGTCCTTTCTTTTTACATTAATTTGACGTGACATGTCGTTTAATGTTCTTGGTGTTCCACTCTCTCTGCATGCTACGTATAGTGCTGCTGCAAGAACGCCTGGAATGGATCTTCCCCTGACAAGACCCTTGTCAAGTGCCTTTCTGTAGATGTAAGCTGTCTTTTCTATTACTGCATTAGAAAGCGCAAGCTTGTCTTTTAGTCTGTCAAGCTCACTAAACGCTTGCCTAAAGTTTCTGTCTGCAGGTTCATGGACTTGGCTTCTGCTGTCCCAAGTTCTGAGTCTCTCTATGGTGCTTTTCATTGATGCAGACAGTGGTTTTCCGGTCACGTCCTTGTTTGCATGACCAATTATTGTTGCAAGTCCCATGTCATGCATTGCAAGTGATGTAGGTGAGCCTGTTCTACTTCTGTCATCTGATTCATCTTTTGAAAATGAACGCCATTCAGGACCTGTTTCATCAACGCGTTCAGAAATAACAAAACCGCAACCTCCGCAAAACCTTTCGCCTGTAACATTATCAGTTACCAGAGATTTTTTTCCACAACGTGCACACTTGCTACCAACGTTTAGAGTCTGTAAAACCATAGAATTCTAACATATACTAGTTTGATTGCTTATAAGAACTAGAGTATTTCACGATATGGGGTTTTTACACCTGTTTTCCCTTCTTTTTGGTGATATGTGAAATTATTTCCATTTTTGGCTGATCAATTTCATTAAAAATGCAAGTTATAGTATAATGTCATCTTTAGAGTATAACACATGATTTTTTTTAACGGTGAATATAGCGCACATCCTTCTTACAAGAGGGCACCAAAAATTCTAAAGAGATTGACTCAAAGAGAAATTACAAAAAAGGAATTGATAATCTACAGCAAGATTATACAGGTAAGATCATTAAGAAAATTTTCTTTATGAAGTTGATAATCTGTTAAAATAGGCCTTTACATGTGGCTGAAAAAAATAACCAATTATCACAATACCAAAAATTAATTCAATTGATGTTCCAATTAATTTGGTAGTTGG
>DASSAF010000024.1:0-3219 GCA_035685565.1 Nitrosopumilaceae archaeon
ATTACAGATCTTAATACCATTTCATCAATTTTATGTAAACACAATCATGAGAATAATTCAAATTCTATTATTTATCATGAGTTATTTGTTTTGGTCTAAATGTTTGAAATAGATAGTTACAAAATAACATTAATCCAATCCAGATGGCTAACATTAGAATTGGTGTCCAGTGACCTATGCAATCATGACAAAGAAACCTGTTCACCAAAAAAACCACCAGTCCTCCAACAAAAACTCCTATGGAATAATCTAAAAGCCTCCACCAAAAATACTTCATTGGCTTTGTATGATATAACCAAAATATAAAATTGCGATATATTCTATAATGGATATAATTGAGCGAAGCTACTGAACATTCAGTTCATTGTGAATATCGTAACCGCAATGGATATCGTCATGATTTCTGTGCATGTTGGTGTCATAAACTGGAGAAGCTAAAGAATCAAAAATAAAGTTCCGCTTATTAAGGAGAACTGGATAGAAAATGGCTCTGAAACCAAAAAGTCCAAACGAATCAAAGGCTGAGATGACAGTCAGAATGTTTCCGTCTGATGCAAATCCCAACGGTAACGTCTTTGGAGGCGAGATTTTAAAACAGATTGATCTTATTGCGGGTTTAGTGGCACAAAGACATGCAAGAATGAATACGGTAACAGCTAGTATAGACAGAGTTAATTTCCTCAAACCTGTTTTTGTTGGAAATGCTATCATACTAAATGCAAGAATAAATTATGTTCACAAATCATCTATGGAAATTGAAGTCAAAGTTGAGGCTGAAGATTTGATGAATGGAAATAGGAAACTTACAAATACTGCATTTGTAACTGCAGTGGCACTTGGACCTGATAGTAAAACAAGAGAAGTGGCTCCATTGCTTTTAGAAACTGAGGATGATAAGAAAAGATTTGCTGAAGGAGAGAAAAGGATGAGTCAAAGGCTAAAGGAACGAAATACAAAATAAAACCAAAGTTTTCAGGATATTTTCATTTATAATCTTACAACATTTTAGCACTGATAGCCGCCGGGAGGGCCATTTTTTACAATATCTGCAAATTGCGTACCAGAGTAATCTTTGTTGATTGTAAATGGAATGATTCCAAAAATTGCAGCATCAAGTTTTGTTTTAACTAGTGCTTGATTTGGATCAAACTGCGAACCTTCTTGTGAAAACTGTGAAAGTACATCTTTGTTTATGGTAAACTTGCCATCTAAAAGCAGGGATGATTTTGGAGATATTGTACTACCGTTAATTGACGCTGTTTCAAGAACTTGGGACTTGTAAATCGCGTTTATCTCATAATTACGAAAACTGGCAGGAAAATATGATGGATTGCAAGCTTCAGCTTGTATATGCAATACTGTTGCAGAAATTGCATATTGGGTTCCTTGGTGTGGTCGAAATTCTAGCGTACTAACTGCATATGCATTTGCTCCGATATATCCAAAGACTATGGCTGCAATGACGATTCCAGCTAGGGCCATTTTTTTTATATTACCATTTGGCTCATTTTTGGATGGGGTTTCATTTGTTTCCTGTTTATCGTTAGAATCTGGCTCGCTAATTGACTCTGAGGTATTTTCAAATGTTATGGAATCATATTTTGTTTCAGGCTCAGTTAAAGAGAGACTCTCAATGTATTGTTGATCAGATAATTCAAGAGGCTGTTCATGCTGAAGGGAATTTAAAATATTACGCAATCTCTCAGTATCGCCCTTTCCTGCATCGATGAATTCTTGAACTTTCTTGATTATCTCTTCAGACATACACTTTGCCCGATTTATACTGAATTTAAAGTCATGCTATTTTGTTACAAAATGCCTAAATTCTAGAAATATATTGCAAAATCAAAATTACATTAATCCATTCAAATCCATATCTAATAGAGATTACATAATACAACATGTCAAAGATCAAAACTATTGTAAAAGCAATTGTACTGATAATTAGTGGTATAGCAATAGTTGTTGTTGGAGGATTTATGATGGGCGCTATTGCAAGATTATGGACAGACAAAAAGCCAAAAAATCCTACAGAATCTGAAACCAAAAAATGATTTTAAAAAAATAATTGTAAAATATAACGTCTAATTCTTACATAGAACTTAAGTATTAGATTTCATAAATTAATTTCATGTGTGAAATGATTGATGAAATAGAAATTGAACATCTGAGAATGGCATTAGCACGTGCAAGAAAAGAAACAAATCCTCAACCAGAAGAGGAAAAACCACTCGCAGTTGTGGCGCAATAAATAATCAAACATAATTAAAAATCCGTACTAACAAGAGTGCTGTTATACTGACAGAAATGAAATTATGTTGCTACTCGAAGAAACCTTTCTTCAACCTCTGTCCAGTTTACAACATTCCACCATGCTTCAATGTAGTCTGTACGCCGGTTTTGATATTTGAGATAATATGCGTGCTCCCATACATCTAACCCCAACAACGGAATGGCTCTTTGTGTATAAGGACTAGTCTGGTTTTCTGTTGCTCTAAATTCTACTCTAGAAAAAGTTTGATTGTAAACTAGCCAGCCCCAACCACTTCCCTGTATTGCAGCTGTACCTGTAGAAAATTTTTCTTTAAACTCTTTGAAACTTCCAAAGTAAATCTTTATCTCATCTGCCAATCTGCCTCCTGGTTCTCCTTCACCATTTGGTTTCATGCTTTCCCAAAACAATCTGTGATTTTCAAATCCACCACCGTAAAAATTTATTGAACTTCTAACGGTTTCAGGTATTGTAGTCAAATCTGACAAAATACCAATAATGTAATTTTTGTGGGTTAGTGCGTTAATGCTTTGTAAGGCTGCATTTAGACCATCTGCATAAGCTTGATGGTGCTTGGTGTAGTGTATCTCCATCGTCTTTGCATCTAAGTGTGGTTCTAATGCATCATATGAATATGGTAATGGCGGAACAACATATTTTCCCATCGTATCTTCTTTGAAAAATTCGTCTTATATCCCAACTGTCTAAATGTTGCCCAAAGTATTAATCATAACTACTGGCAACAACTATTATGAAAATAGAACAAAAAATAGAGCCAGAACTTCAAAAACCACTAATTATTGCAGCTATGCAAGACATGGGAGACGTTGGCAGTATCGTAATTGATTTTATCAACAAAAGCCTTGGCACATATTCATTCCGAGAAATTTCCTCGTCACTTCCAGGATATGTAATTGACAATGGAGGCTTTATAGAATTACCCGAGG
>DASSAF010000025.1:0-3109 GCA_035685565.1 Nitrosopumilaceae archaeon
TACAATGCAACCATATCAAGCAGCTATGGCAAGTTCTCTTATAGGATGGGCAGTTTTCATTGTTCTAGTAAATGTGATAGGTAAGAGGTCAAATTATTTCGCAAGATAAATTGAGCTACAAGTGGATCCAAAATAAGACCCCTGATGGTAGGAGTCACATCGGGTCCGCTTTCACTGTGACTCCAAGCCTTACAGGACTTAAATTAAGATTGAAAGAAAAATTCTACGAGACGGTCTTGCTGAACATATCAACGCAGCAGAACATGTGTAAATGGTCAGAGTTTAGAAGATCATCTTGCAGGTTAATGTTTGGATCTTTTTCCAAACTTAGTATCTTTTGTACTTTTTATCAATGACGTCATGTAAATCCTATATATTTATCTCATATCTTATACTAAATACAATGTCTTTACAAAAAAAGAATATTCTAATAATCGAAGATAGCTTGGCAATTGCTGGACTTATTCAGGATTTTCTTAAGCGACTTGATTACCAAAACATAGAGATTTGTAATAACGGCAGAACTGGAATCCAAGTATTTGAAGAACTTGTAAATTCGAACAAAACGCCAATTGTCATACTTGATTATAGTTTACCAGACATGAATGCTGATGATATTATGTCAGAGATATTCAAAATTCGTCCTAATACTAAGATAATAATAGAAACTGCAAATGAAAGAACTGACGAATCAATAAAAAATGTTCTAAGACACGGTGCCTATCAATATATTGAAAAACCAATACGATTTGAGAACATAAAAAGTACTATGGAAATTCTAGAGGAAGAAAATAAAACTTCTGAAACTGTACCTGCTAACAATCACGATGAAATGGATTCTTTGTTAAGATCATCAACAAGAATCAGCCTTGCAAGAATTTCTGAATATACAGGAAAGAAAAAGGAGGAAGTTACAGAATATTTGAAAAAGATAAAAAATGATGGAAAAATTGTTCAGATTGAAGACATTAAGGAAGTTTCATGCCCTTTATGTGATTCTGTAAAGATTGGGCAAAATTTTCAATGCCCGCACTGTAATGGTGCAAATTTTAAACAAGGTAAACTAATTGAACACTTTAAGTGTGGAAATGTTTCGGTAGAAGATTCCTACAAAAACAACATTTGTCCAAAATGTCGCAAAGAAATCAAGATACTTGGAGTTGATTACAAGACAATAGATAACTACTATATTTGTAACAATTGTGGAGAAAAATTTCCAGAATTGACTATTGAATACGTGTGTATGAAATGTAACAATAAATTTAAAATTGAACAGGCAAAATGGATTACAACAGAAGGATTTAGATCAGTAAATTTATGACCAAATCTATTGGGCGAACCTTATCTAAGCCCTGATTATTCCTTTTTGCACTAGAAATTCCATACCTTTGACAAAATCGTTATCTGAAATTTTATTTTCTGCCCACCATCCGGCGTTATTCTTTACCCATGAAGGAACCGCGTTATCACTTGATTCTCCAGATTTTGGAATGTTTTGAGCAATTATGACGTGATTTTGTATCATGTATTGTATTCCGCTAAGAAAATCTGCATTAGAGTTTTGTCCATTTGCCCACCCTCCTGCATTATTTTTAATCCATGATGGAATTAGAATTGACATTTTTTCATTGTTGATCTCAGATATGGTTGTAGTTTTTATCCCATTGTTTCTGACTTTGTCAATTAATACTTCAAGCTGCTTGATCTGTTGAAGATCAGGCTCATTTTGGGTTATAGTTCCATTATTTTTAGCATAATCTTGGAAGGAAATTGTAACTACCGCAAAACCATAATCATGTATGCTATTCTGGATGTTAGTAAATATTTTATCACTGGTTAATCTGTATAGTGTACCATTACCTGTACTAGTATAGCCAGTTGCAACAGTTGCTGGAAATCGATTAATTGTGTTGGATGAATCATACACTGTATGATAAGTCAATGTGTTTGCACTAAGAAAATTAATATAATTTTCATGCATTGCTCCAAACGTATCGTTATTGATCTTACCATACGGAGGAATAAAGACAGTTGGTGTAACTCCTAACAAAGAAAATATTTTGTTATTTGTTTGCCTAATGAGTAAAGACTGCTCGTTTTGATCAGATGTAGTAAAGTCTTCAAACTTCCACCCGTTATTTGCTATTTCTAATGATGGATTGGTTTTGATCTCATCATGCAGATATCCTGCCAGTTTGACATCGCTACCAAAAGAATTGCCAATTATTCCTATTGTTAGACTGGCATTTTTCTGCTGGAAAGCATCAACTATCTTTGTTTGAACATTATCTAACCAGTAATCTTGGATATTATCCAGTCTAAATGCCATACATTGACAACTTTGACTATTACTTGGTGGGGGATTTTTAGTTGTATTAGATGCTTGATTATTTGTAGAATTGGATATCTGGCCACCACTAGTTATAACAGGTTTGTTTTTGAAAATTTGTATGATGTTTTGGCTTCCATTTATTGTTGTTTTAGTGCTACCCCACTCACTGTTATCATTCAAGTTTATTGCATGAAACACATAGTTACCAACTTTGAGATTAGAAAAATAAGCTTGCCCTTTGGCATTTGCCTGAGATTCTTTAATTTTATTTCCATTGATGTCATATAGTGTTACCAAAAAACTTCCGTCTGATGTAGTGACTAATTTCGATGAATTCTTGAAAACCTCTGCTGTCAAAAGGCTATTTACTATTGGCGGCCACGGTGTTACTATCTTGACCTCTTGTGGAATTCCTGAGATGATGGCAACTGGAAAATATGAATACAAAAGATTTTCTCCAATTGAAACATCTGCAATGTAATAATTACCTTGTAGATTAGTTGACTGGATCCAAAAACGAGCGGTTTGGCCATTGTTATCGGTTATACCTTGAGTCCATTGTTTTCCATCTTGAGATTTTATTGATATGTTGGCATCGTCTATTGGAGTAAGACCATCATTATAGAAAACATTGAAACGCGCACCTCCAGGTAAAGGTATTGTTAAATCAAGTACCTGTTGAGTACTCTGTAAATCTACATAGTCTGTATTTGCATACATTCCATTTGCATATAATTCCACTTTATACTTGTGTCCAATTGGTAGGGAAACAATGTT
>DASSAF010000026.1:0-12655 GCA_035685565.1 Nitrosopumilaceae archaeon
TATTGAGAGATGTAGAGTTTTCATTTTTCTATCTTTATTTTTATTTTTTTATATGCTAATACAAATATGCCAACACAACAGAAAGCTATGCCAATGTAGGTAATAATCGGTATAATTTCCCAGTAAGGTTGAGGAGCGAAAGGGCATGATGCATTAGGACAGTTTGAAATGTAGTAAGATTTTGCTATCTCTTGATCAAGTTCATCAAGATAGATTCTAACGACAAGTGTAAGAGCACCTATAATTAAGAGTAGAATTCCTGTTATTGTAATTATTGAAAGGTGTAGAGTTTTCACGTGTAAGAGATTGTATTGTTATCACGTTTAGGGATTGCTTACAAATTGTATTGGTTCGGTTCTGGTAAGCCCAGTTACTATTTTAGAATTCTTTTGAACCTCCACTGTTTATTGAGATTCAATAAAAATGGTTTACCCCCGATTTCAAGTCAAAAACATGCTGTCTGTCGTAAAAGTTAAGGTTAGTAAAATAAGTTAGATCATGTGAGATATGGATATGCCTATGTCGTAGTAAATATTGCACTAATAATCGTGGGAATTTTTACAATGTATTATTTTGCAACATCTCAATCGTACAATTCACTTACTCCTCAATTTGGTCATGAAACTCAAAATTGTGCTAATGAACAAATGGCAAGGGAATTGGCAGTAAATTCGATTGGTTCCACACTTTCTTCCTCCGGTTATCGTTTTGACGGTATCTTGTGTATTTGGGGAACTGGTACTAATGATACGTCTGAATTAAAAGCTGTCAGAGTTGCATACCAATCTCCCTCTGCAGGCGCCCTAATTATTACTGAAGATCCACAATTGACCAAAGTAATCAATGCTACAGTAATACCAAATAGTCGTTATGGCCCTTGAAGAAAATGACACTCAAAGGTAAGAAGAATCACTTATGAAATCCTTATTTTTACACGGTTATGGTCTTTCAATCAAAGTAAAAAATAAGATTTACTTTGCATTCTTATCAAACTGGATTATACCAAACACGTTTCCTTCCGTATCCATGCATTGGGCAAAGTATCCCACTGTTGGTATTGCCATTTTTGGTGCAATTATCTTTCCACCTTTTGATTGGATCTTCATTGAGAATTCATCAACAGATGACACATCGATAGTGTTTGTCATGCCAGCTTGTCCGGGCATTCTCTTACACAGTCCACCGTTTATTCCTGGTTGCTTGTCGTCTCCTGTTATCGTCATCCAATATTCCATTGGACCATTCCACTTGTCAAACTTCCATCCAAAGATCTCGCTATAGAATTTCTGTGCTCGGGCAGGATCATCTGCAGGTATGTCAAAGTGAACAATTCGTGGCATTGTGTTTAGTTTTTCAAAGTTGTTTATTTACTTTATTACAAATAGACATAATTTGTTAAAGATAATGAGTTTTTGTGTTTATGTTAATTCATAGAGTCATGTAACCAAAAGTTCTCAATTCTCATGATTGCTGGTTTTAATTACCAATTATTACCAATAGGTATATATGCTGATACCAATAAAGGGAATCAATGAGTAAATCAGCACCGGAACCAAAAGAGTTCCATACAGAATCAAAAGAAATCCACGCAGTTTACAAGCACAACGCAGACAGATTTTTTGATGAGGTAGAAAAGTCAATACCACAATATCATCAATCAATAACAAATCTTCAGCGTTCATACGTTGCAGCATGGCAAAAGGTAACAGAATCAGCCATTTCCATGAATCATGAATTTGCAACTAAATCTGGCATAAACACAAGTGTTCCAGCAGCAATGGTAAAGATAGTAAACGACACAACTGAAGAGATCATCAAGGCACAAGCAGTACAAAATAAAGTAGCGCTCGCTGCAATTGATGCTACTCAGCAAGCGATCAATACATTCAACGAGAATGCAAAAATGTTTACTGGTCTAAACCAAGGCGTACTGCAATATTGGATTCAAGCATGCACACCTGCACGAAATTAGTGTAAAGGAGCTTTTCTTTTTTATTTTTTTCTAGGCATTTTGTTTCTTACCAATTTTGTGTTTATTCTTTCCATGTGAATTATTTATTTCTAGATTGTGCTTTGCTAAAAGATCCTTCTTTTCATGTTTTAATTTAGAATTGCTGAAACATACAAAACTTTCCAATTATTCATTTTAGTATCAAATGATTTCATATGAATTCAAAATTTCAAGTATCTTTATACCAGACTCCAGGATTTGTCCATAAACCTGACACAGATGTAAGCATGGCTTAATAGCATTAATGATGAATGACAATGCATGTCACAAACACAATTACAACAAGAAAAAAAACCGAAACAAATACTGGAACCAGAACTAGAAACAATAAATTATGAGCATCTTGAACTAGATAATTGATTCAAGATAATTTATGAATGCGAATAGTAATTAATTTTTAATCGTGTTCAATTTTATGGCTTAGCTTGGAGATCTGTCTTTTGGTCTCTTAGAATACATCTTGCCTAGAACTATATACAATCCAATGAATGCAATCTGACATATCTCAATTTGAGGTATCAATCTTCCTAATCCGATGTTTGACCCTCCTTGTGGTGGACCTTTTGGAAATTCTCCTCCTGTCATGTTACCTCTTGAAGATCCTCTTGTGATACATTTTCATGTGATGCACCTCCTAGTATGTTAGCTTCTGGTATGAGATGGAATCTGCTCAAGTAAAATAAAATCACAAAGACTGCAGTTCCTACGATTCCAATAATTTGCCATACCCTACCCCATCGTTTTATGACGGGGACTGCCCAAAAGACTTGCAATATACCTCCAACTAGAAAGAGTATTCCTTGCCCTATGTCGCGAGAGATTGATTGTGAAACCATTGTCAGATGTAATATTCCTGCGATCACAGTTGCACCAGCTGCTACAAAAGAAAGCAACATAATTTTTCTGTCTGCCCATACGGTTTGATTCATCTTTGAGAAGGGATTGTTCAGGTGATTATAATGTATTAGTTAACTTTGTTAGTTTACAATGTGCCACAAGTTTTTATTAATTAATTATACTAGCAATTACAAAACGAATTCAAAAAATCTAAACAGCAAACTTGCTTACAATGATTTTAGTTAAGTGCCATTGTGATTGCAGTTAATACGTCTTCGAAACGAAATGGTTTCACTATATATGCCTGAGCACCACCCTCTGCACTTTGGTGAATGGTAGAAAAATTTTCGTCTGCAGTTATCATGATAATTTTTGCATCAGGGTTTGATGACATTATTTCCTTGAGTGCTGACATTCCATCTTTTTGCGGCATTGCTACATCCAATAATAAGATATCAGGATTTGTCTCATTGAATTTTTTTATTGCTTCTATTCCATCAACTGCTTCAGCTACTAATTCATGATGTCCTATTTTGAGCGAATCTTTTAAAACTAGTCTAATTGCATCGGAATCCTCTGCTATCATTACACGGGCCATGCCTAGTAACTTGGCATGCTTTTTCTATATAAGAGCAGAGATGTCTCAGAAGTCAAATACATTACCGGCTTTAATGACATATTGTGATTCTGTAAAGGCGGTGGTTTTTCTTCCTGTCAAAAGTCGTTGGGTTAATTTCTCAGTATATGACTGTACATATCTTAGATTATTTTAGTTGAAGAGCTCCATGTCTTCATATCCATCTTTGGTGCTTTCTTTTGCTTCATCTTTGATACTTTCTTTTACTTCATCTTTTAATTCTCCAAGTATTTCATGTGTATAACGCAATAGATTTTCATCTTCGGCAAGCCGAGGTCTATGAAGATCAATTCTTATCTCTTTTTTTATCTTCGAAGGTCTATGTTTGAATATCAAAACTCTGTCGCCAAGAATTACAGATTCGCTAACATTGTGAGTTACAAACAATATGGTCTTTTTTGTTCTCTGCCAGATCAATTGTAATTCTACCATCAACATGTCTCTTGTCTGTGAGTCTAGTGCAGCAAACGGTTCATCCATCAAAAGAATATCAGGATCCATTGCAAGTGCTCGTGCAATAGCTACTCGTTGCCTCATTCCTGTTGAAAGCTGATGTATGTAAGAATTTGCAAATTTAGTTAGTTGCATCATTTCTAAATATCTCTGAGATATCTGGTTGCGTTCATTTTTTGGCACTCTTGCCATTTTCAATCCAAATTCGACGTTGTCAATTACACTAAGCCATGGAAAAAGTGCACCTTCCTGAAATACCATTATTATCTTAGCATCATGTCCTGATATCGGTTTGCCGCTAAGCAAAATTTCACCAGAGTCTGGCTTTTCTAATCCTGCGATTATATTCAGAAATGTAGATTTTCCGCATCCTGACGGCCCAACTATGCATACAAAATCTCCTTCTTGTACATCAAAATTTATTCCATCTAGTGCAAGCATGGATTCTCCATTATGATCAAAGTGTTTTACTATATTTTTTGCCACCAAAATGTGTGAATTGTTAGACATTTGTTTTTCTCCTACTATTCCAAGTTCTGCTTGTGTACAATATATGTAAACCTCTTGGAAATGCGATATAACCTCACTCTAATGCACATTATACGCACATTATGTGCAGAAATCGCTCAGATTAGAACTACATTTTGGACCAAGATTAGTTTGAATTTTAGTTGAATATTCATATGAATGAACCCAGTTTGAGTACTGTAAGACTTTTATTTCTAAAATGGATTTTAATTCCATGCATCTATTCTAAGATCAATTTTTTCAAGTAAATGGAAAAATGAATTGATCTAAACCGTTTGTTAATCATTTTTACAAAATGTGACTGTGCTCACAGTCAATATCGGACTGGTAATACTAGGTATAGCAATTCCAATTGGCATGGTAATTTTTTGGTCAAAGGTTGTAAAAATATTGGGCGGCAGACTTGAGAACAAATCTCATAGTACCATTTTAAATGAAAATGCAGTCTACAATTTATCCAAATGTCTATATCGTCACAGGTCAAAATTCAATATTCTCATGATATCCATAATAACAATAATTGAGTTTCTTGCGCTAATACCGTTTTAGATAGAGACAGGTTAAATCAAAGTTGAATGGTATTGGAATAGTTGAAATTTGAAGAGCTTTGGGATATACTAGTAAAGGGCCTGTCCGACACAAAACAACTCCAATCATTATCACAAACAGGCAAATTTCAAGCAAAATATTTGGGCGGCAGAATTCATATCACTACACAAAATTCAGTATGGACAATTGAAAGATCAGACATGCACAAGATTTGGAACAAGGCATTGACATTAGATGAGAATCTGAGATTTAGACATTTTAATTACAATCAAGAAAACATCAGAGCCTTGTCATTTATTCTTGCCTTGATGCGAGATTTTGTAGCTAAAAATAAAATGGAGTAATATCATTTCCTGATTTTCAGAATAGACACGGTTGTTATTTTAGATAATGCGTTGTTATCCGCATTAAGTTTTATTTTTTCATTACAAACTAGACATACAAAACTAATTCCAGATGACCAAGATTGTTACAGAAAGGACATCTGTTATCCTTCAAACTTTCCTCTCTAGGTTTTTTTTTTGAAATAAGAACAATTCCATTAAATTGGCAATTCTTTGTCTTACATTTTGCCAAGACAGATAATGTTTCAGCGTGGTTTTTTATGAGGTCAGTTATTATGCTCATGTAGAATTTACTTCCTTGAAAGGTCTATAAAAAAATGATTTGCCAAATTTGGAAATGACTTGATTAGATGACAAGTTTAAACCAAGCCTCTATCAGAGTGAAAGAACCGAGATACGGCTATCTTGATTTTATTTCAGATGAATCTATTCATACTTTGTTAATTCCAAACTTGGAAGACCAATTATAAATATAAAAAATTGCTTGATTACCTATGTATGAAACAGCGATGAAGCTGGGACATGGAATTATGAGAAATGGTTGTTCGCCTGTTACTGATGTTACAGTTAACGGATTTTTCTTGGATGTAATAAGCAAGTTTGGAATAAGCAGAGAAGACCTTAAGAAGATTCAGCCTAGCTACTACGACCTGATTGAGATTTACTCTGAATTGAAGCATTTTGGTTTTAGTACAAAATACTATCTAAAACAAAAACCCTCAAAGAGATAAAATTTAGTATTTTTATTATATTACATTTGTTATTGGTTAAATAATTCAAAGACATATTCTTTGTTTTCACATTATTGTTCAGTTTACAGTGTTTTTATGGATTGCTGATAAATTGTAGATTTGGAACTGGTAAGACCCAGTTATCATTGTTACAACATGTCAATAGAAATTGTTTCTCAACCCATTGGTTCCAAATATATTGAAATCACTTTTGTTAGTGACCAATTAGTTTCTGTGATGTACCAATTTCCTGTTTCATACGAGTGTGATGTAGTATAGGAAAGAACGTACGAGCCATCAAGATGTGCGGTAACAGCAGTGTCGTATGATGTTCCCGATGGGCTTGTCAAAGTTGCCTTGACCGCAGTGTAAGGCTTGCCTGTTCCTGAAATGATAATTGGGTCTCCTTGCTTGTAGACTGTCTTGTCAGTTTGTGCTGTAAACATGGAAGAGCTGCCACTTGACGTACTGCCAGATTCTCCAACATAAATTGAAACCATCCTAGTTTGTCCTTGATTGGTTAGGTTGACAGTCCAATATCCCCTTTCAGATGATTGTGAAGTGAAATAGGAAAGTAGGTAAGAGCCATCAGAGCTTGTCGTAGTAGTTGATGCATATGTTAATCCTGATGGGCTTGTCAAAACCGAATTAACTTTGGTATACGGTGCACCACTTCCTGAAACATTAATTTGGTCTCCTGCTGAGTAAATGGAATAACTAGTCTGTGCAGTAAATGGATACCCAATGCCAGATGAACTAATAATTGGCGGTGTTATTCTAACATAAAGTATTTTGGTTGTTCCCTGATTGTTCAGAGATGACATGTTATTACTTATGGAATTGATTTGTGGTTTTAACGAACCAATCTCTGCTGAATAATTTGATACCTGTCCTTGATTTGGTTTTGCCTGAATGGTTTCATTTAAAGTAAGCATTCCATACACTGCAGCTCCAGCTATGACAAATGCCAAGATGCCGATGGTGACACCAACAGCTCTTCTCGTCATAATGAGGCTAGTCATCAAACTCACAATCTTCTGCAAGTAATGCTATTTCCCATGGTTCTAATGTCATTGTTAATTTATTATTGTCGGTAAAACAATTAAGCCTCGCTTACAGTTGTGTCCGGTTAGCATACAAATTGGTCAGCATTATGAATCGTATTTGGACTGACTGTCAGTTCAAAAACTGTAAGGCTAGGCAAGTTGCTGGTTTGAAATCTAATCCTACAGTTAATGATGTAAAAAATGTGGACTGGTTTGATTAGTTAAATGCAGATTGAGAACGTCGCTGTAAATTATATTCATATTTTTTCTTTAGTTCATTATGCTCTTGTTTGGTTATTTCCTTTTCTGTAACCAAGTCCTCAAGAATGTCCAAGTAGTTTTTTGGTTTTAGATTGTTTTCCAAATCTTTACCTGTTAAAACATACACACTTTAATTATATAAGAGAGATCTTCCAAAAATGGAAAATCACGATATTGAAAGACGTAATTAATCACTTTGCAGTCTTTTTATTTTCTAAATCTAACATTTTTTCTAGATCATTCTTTTAGTATCATGGTAGATAATCCAGTCTTTCTCTGACCTACCAAACATCAGAAATGTGTGAACTCACACTACACGACAGTTATGGTATCAACTAAAATTAAGAGTCTTGCATATCTAGAGATCAGCAAAGATCCCAAATAACTTTATTTTATTGAAATTCTACAGTCTAGTAATGAATGAGGTATATCCACAATGAAAGAAATATGCAAACGCTGTAAAAAACACAAAGAGCTGGCAATCTTAAAACCAAGATTATGCCATGATTGTGCAATTGCAGAAGGCAAAGCTAAAGATTTACAGAATAAAAGAAATGAGTGAGGAACAATGCGTAGAATGTTTGTCCAAAAATACCTCTGAGTACATGAATCCAATCGAGAAGAGTGACGGAATGCATTATTATTTTTTATGCGAAGATTGTAAGCATGAATGGGAAATAATAAGAAAATAGCAAATTAATTAATGATTATTTTTTTGATTTGTTGGAATTGTTTTAATATAATTTATGAAACGCTTCTTTCTGTTCTTTTGTCTCCATCCATAAAAAAATAGGCCTCATGACCAGTATTTTCAAAATGCGATGTAAAATTCACATCTAATTCATCGATTGTATTTCCCCTTACTTGAAATTCACATATGATACAGGTCCCTCTCATCTCTACAACCATACTATTTCATATAATGTACTAGTTATTATTTATCTTGGATACGTTTCTTTCGTCAAATTTTTTTCATTATTAATACAACCCCAGATAGAACCAAAAGTGCAATTACAGTATACTGGATGTATTCATATGGATTGACATGTAGAGTTCCAGAATTATTTGCAAGAAAAACAACATAATCAAATATTGTTACTATTGCGAGTGCAATACCTGCTATCAAAAGCGTCTTGCCTAACGTGCGATAAATTGACATTACTTGATTTCTTGACAATCGTATCGATTAATTGCTTTGCGTTATGCAATTTTGGATCCACTTTATTAATAAAATGGTGTGGGGTTTTCATTTTTTTATCATACCATTACGGATATGATTCCCTGTGACTCACTGGTTCGAGGTGGATAAAATTTATGGTGGTTGTAGCAGTTTGATTAGCATAAATTATTTTGATAACGTATTTACCAGTAACACCCCAATTTTCAGTAGGAATGGAATAACTGTATACATTACTTGATTCTATTAGTGATGTTTGATATGATTTGTACGAGTAGCCATCTGGAGAAAATGTTCGAATTAAAACAGAATGAATATTGTCATGAACTGAGCCAATGTTTCCAGAAACTGTAATTGCATTTCCTGAAACATATGTATCCTGATCTGTCTTTACTGTAAAAGGTTGAGCGAAAAATACCACATATGTGATTATAGAAACCACAAGAATTCCCACGACAATTATTGAAACATACCGAGTTTTCATTTGAGTGTACTTTCAACCAGGATTCCATTTGCCCAGTAAAATCCAGTTTGGCCAGATGGCAATATGTCGTATGTAAAAGTGCCATTGTATGACACCTGTTGCGCACTTTTTATTTCAGAGCTGTCAAGAGTATCTCCTACCAATAAATCTCCAAAGAGTCTGCCATCTGATGTTGGATGATTCTGTGAGACATACAGCTCTCTTTTATCAGCTAAAACGACATGAACCATGATATGACCTGGAGGAACCAGAGTTTCTCCAGTCTTCAATATGATTCCAGCTTGCTTGTGACCGGAACTGTCTTGTGTAAATACCGTCATTCCAGTCTTTAGTTCTTTGACATTGATAGGACCATTTGGCGTATCAATTACAGTATTTTCAGAAAGACAAATTGGACACGGTCTATTTTGATATTCTTTTTTAAGAAACGTAGCCATACCGTTACTAATCTTAACAAGAGTTAGCTCAACAGTACAACCATTGCTTGCACTATCTCCAATGTGCAAAGTTATCGGGTAGCCAACGTTTGTTGCAAGAGGATATTCTCGAAAATCTAAACCCTGAATACTATCAGGTAAGATCTTTTGCACAAGTAACGGTCCTTCTCTTTGACCTTCACTGAGTGTTACAACAATTCCATTATTTTCTTGGCTTTTGGCCCAGCCAAGTGTTACAAGTTTTACGGCATGAGTTGAGTTTACACATGCAGGGGATCCATCCTCTGCCTTGATGATTAGTTGAAGTGTCTGTTCACATTTTACATCCTTTGCTGCTATTCCTGATTTGAATTGCTTTAGTGGTGAAAGTATGACCGGGGTTGCTTGTAAAGTAGGGTTTGCTATTGTAAACAAGAATGATTTTGAAGTGGTTTTTTCAGTTTCGGATTGGTTTGGGTCTGTTTGATTTCTTATAGAATATGGAATTGTTACTGTTCCATTTGCAGTTCCATCTACTGTTGCCCTATAAGTCAGGGCAGAACCAGGACTAGTTAATGTGGTTTTTTCACCAGGTTCTATCTTATGTAATATTAACATCATTGGACACATTATTTGGTTTTGGTTGATTGTGATATGATCATCAAAGGTTACAGAAAATGGCGCTTGACAGACACCGCTAGTGAAGAAAATTTGAGCAGGGGAATTGTTGACTAGAGTTGCATTGATTGTGAATGTGTTTCCAACTTTAACTGTAGATGGCTGTACCTCAATATTTTGAATCTCAACATTGTTTGTTATATCAGCAAAGACATTATTGTTAACAATAACAAGACCTGTAGCAAGAATTGCAATTATTAAAAGATGTATAGTTTTCACGTGTAAGAGATTGTACTGTTATCACGTTTAGAGATTGCGTACAAATTGTATTGGTTCTAGTCCTGTAAGACTTGCTATTGTTTTGATTTTATTGTAGAACAATCATTCTTCATTTTCTGTTTCCCTAATCTCTTCTTGTGCATCTTGCTCGACTTGTTCTAACTCATGAGTCTCTTCTTTCATTTCTTCTCGTTCAGCTAGGCGTTTTTCTTTAGATTCATCATGTTTTGATTTCCACATGGCTTTAAAATAATTTTTCATCATTGTTATCGCTGATATTCATACATCGTCATTCTACTTAAGATGCTACTACCAAAATAGGCACGTTAGATCATTTGTAGCTGTAAATGCAAGATTAGTTTCAGAATATTTTTGCTACCACGTTCATATTATCTGGTTCCCTATTATGACAAATGGCTGACGACAAAACAAAGGTAAAGATACGAAACACTACTTTTGAAGACATTCCAAAGATTGTTGAGTTGCAAAAGGTTTCCTTTCCTCTTATGGCAGTAGAAGGTGCAATTTGGAAGCCACGTAATTTGGAAAGCCATCTGCGCGTTTTTCCTGATGGCCAATTTTGTGCAGAATATGATGAAAAAATTGTTGGCTCTATTAGTAGTCTAATAGTAAAGATTGAACCAGAGTACAAGGAACACACTTGGATGGAGGTTTGCGGCGGCCCTAATTTTGAAAACCACGATCCTAAAGGAGATAGTCTTTATGGTGCTGATGTATCCACACACCCTGATAATCGCAGATTTGGAATTGCAACAAAGCTTTATGATGCAAGAAAGAACCTCTGCATTAAATTAAACCTAAGAAGAATAATTGCAGGTGGAAGATTGTTCAACTATTGTGATTTTACTCAAAAAATATCACCAGAAGAATATGTTAAAAAAGTTATTGCAGACGAGATAAAGGAACCCGTACTTTGCTTTCAGCTAAAAAATGGGTTCAAGTTCATCAAAATTTTACCAAATTATCTCAAAGACAGTCGCTCATTAAATTATGCAACTTTCATCGAGTTAAAAAATCCACATTATAGGCAAGTGATATAATTGATAATAGACTGCCATACACATCTAAACCAGTACGAAGCCTTGGGAAAGATTTCCTCGCTTGATGACAGAGTAAAGAAATTGATTGAAACCATGTCAAGTCATAACGTAGACTATTCCATTGTTCTGTCATCATATCAAGTAAATGAGCAAAGACCATCTACGCAACAATTGATTAGTGCCACAGAAAAATACGATAACCTTGGAATTGTTGCAGGATACAGCATAAACAATCACACCAAAGATGATTTGAAGCAATACAGAGAATGGATAAAGGACGGCTCGGTAAAAGGGCTCAAGCTTTACTGTGGTTATGAGCACTATTATCCATATGATACCAAATATCAAAAGGTCTATGACACATGCGTGGAGTTTGGAGTTCCTGTCATGATTCATACTGGTGACACATTTTCTGAACAAGGCAAGCTAAAATTTTCACATCCGATTCATATCGATGAAGTTGCAGTAGACAATCCTGAACTCAAGATTGTCATGTGTCATTTAGGAAACCCTTGGATAGAAGATTGCCAGGAAGTTGTCTACAAGAACGATAATGTTTTTGCTGACATGTCAGGCTTGGCTGTTGGTAAATTCGACCATATCTTTGAAATGAGAATGGTAGAAAAGGTTGCAGAATTGATCAATTACGCTGGTGAGCCGCGTTATCTCCTGTATGGAACAGATTGGCCAATCTCAGACATGGGTTCATACCTTAGTTTTGTCGCAAAATTAAAGTTAAAGCAGAAATACCGAGATGAATTGATGTATCAGAATGCAAAAGAACTTTTCAACATTTAATATTGTAAAAGAAACTAATTGGTTGGAATTAGTCTAGATCTTGCAGATAATGCAATTATGGATGCTATTCCAATCACAAGCACGATTGCGGTACTGGTAGGAAATTCTGGCACTGAAGATGATTCAACATTAACCGTAAATGTGGCAGTTTCTGGAGTAATGGGCTGTAGAAGTATTCCATCCACTTCAACAACTACCTGATATGTTCCTGCATCTGTGAACTGAAATGGAACTGTCACAGAGCCTTGGACAGTATGAGTAAATGGAATTCCGGAGATTTGATCGGTTCCCTTCTTTATGAAAACTTTGTAATCAATGTGCTGTTGAATCAAATCACTATCCTTATTGACAAAACTTATGCTAAATTTAGTCTGGTTTGCGGTATTTGGATTTTGTGGATCTGTATAGAACCCTACTTTGATGCT
>DASSAF010000027.1:0-12101 GCA_035685565.1 Nitrosopumilaceae archaeon
ACTATGTCTGCAAAAGCATCATAAACAGAATTAAATTTGCTTATCAGAATTTCTTCTATTTTTTCAGCCTCTGTCTGTAAAAGGTCTGCTTTTGTTTTTAAGCTATCAATTAAGACTTTTTCTTTTTCTTTCTTTTTTAACTCTAGAAGTTTTTTCTTTTTCTGATCACTCGAAATTTGTTTTAATGATAAATCAATTTCAGATCTTGCTGTATTTACTCGTTTTACTAAAAGGACTTTTTTCTCTCCAGTCTTGATAAACTTTTCTACATGTCTTATCCAGCCAGTTGCAATTTCTGATATGTGTAAAAATCCCTGAATGTTATTATATTCATCAAGAGTGACATACGCTCCCTGATCCATAATTTTTGCAATTGTGGCAACAACAATTTCGCCAACCTCTGGGAGTTCTTGTACAGCTGTGGTCATAGTTTTTCAAATTTTTGTTACGTAATTTAATGTTGCTGGTTAGAAGTCTATACCTTTCTTGGCTCTAATACCCGCTTTGAAAGGATGTTTTATTTCTTTCATTTCTGTAACAAGATCTGCAACATCTATAATTTCATCTCTAGCGTAATTGCCAGTAAGAACTAAATTCAACTTGGACGGTTTAATTTTTATCAAATTTAAAACATCTTCTAATTTTACTAGATTTAGATTGATTGCATAGTTTATCTCATCAAGTATTATGATGTCATATTTTTCTGATTGAATCTTTTCTTTGGCTATGCGAAGAGCCTCATCAGAAATTTTTTTATGATCTTCAATTGGGCTTTTGTCGTCCATGATTCCAACAAAACCCTTCCCTATAGCAGTTAATTCAAACTCGGGCTCTAGTCTCTTTGACGAGGTCATCTCTCCATAATGCCAAGAACCTTTGATGAATTGAATCATGCAGATTTTGTGATTGTATCCCACAGCTCGTAAGGCCATTCCAAGTGCAGCCGTTGTTTTGCCCTTTCCTTTGCCTGTATATACTATAACAAAACCATCTTTTTCCATCAATTTTTGGTTTCAAATGTGAACTAAAAAGATTCGGATCAAAACTGGATATAATTTTACAACAGAAAATGTGTAGTTTATAATCATCAAAGAAAAAATGTTGATTGTTTGACAAGAGAATATGATTTTGATATTGTTATAGTAGGAGGTGGGCCTGCTGGCCTTTCTGCAGCATGGTCAGCTGCAAAAAAAGGTGTACGTGTAGCTGTACTTGAGCGAGAAGAGGCAATAGGGCATTCAGTTAGAACAAGTGGTGTTACTTGGATTAAGGAGGCAAAATCTTTTGGGATTCCTTCTGACTGTTATAACCCTATTAGGAATTATTCATTTTATTCACCAAATAACCATGTAACAATAAATGGAACTGAACCTCAAGCTGCAGTCTTGGATGTACGAAGAACGTATCAGTTTCTTGCATATCAAGCAGCAAATGCAGGTGCAGATATTTTTGTTAGAACTAATGTGACTAGTATTATTGAGAAGAATGGAAAATTGTTGGGAGTCAAAGCTACATCAATAAAAGACGATCTCGTTTTTCACTCAAAACTTGTAATCGATGCAAGCGGATTTTATTCGGTGATTGGAAAAAGTAGGGGTACTGTATCACAATGGAAAAGATTTGGCGTCGGTGCAGAGTTTGAAGCATATGTTGATAATATTGATCCAGAAACGTGGTATCTAATGGTTGGACAACAATACTCTCCAGCTGGATATGCTTGGATATTTCCATTGGGAAAAAACAAGATAAGAATTGGTGTTGGTGTTGGAAAACCAGAGTCGCAAATTGATCCAACACAAAGACTACTTGAACTAATTGACAAAAAGCCAGGTCCCATAGGAGATCTTGGTAGAATCGTTCCAATAGAATTTCATTATGGATTGATTCCAAATGAAGGACTAACCCATACTACCATTGCAGATAACCTCATACTGGTTGGTGATGCAGCTGGACAGGCAAACCCGCTAGTCTTGGAAGGAATTCGTTATGCAATAGAATTTGGAAGAGTAGCAGGTCAGGTAGGTGCAGAAGCAGTTCTAAAAAATGACACATCAAAGGAATCCTTAAAACCATATGAAGAAAACTGGAAAAAAGCAATAGGATCCAAGATAAAAACTGCAGTCAAAGTGCAAACCAGATGGCTTGGTCTATCTGATGAAGAATGGGACAGGGAAATTGCAATAATCCAAGAGCTGTCAGCAGAAGAATTTCTGGATTTTGTAAAAGCTGACTTTAGTATGAGTAATTTGGTCAAGCTTGCAACACATCATCCAAAACTAGCTGTCAGGCAGCTATTTGATATGGTAAAAAGTATAAGGTCTGAACAGTAAACATCCATTTAAATAAAATTCCGTAATATTGTTGAGAATTGAAAATACCAAGGATTGTGCTTGCTGGAACTACAAGTGGTGTTGGCAAGACTTCAATTAGCTGTGCAATCATTCATGGAATAAAAAAGAAGGGATATTCTGTACAATCATTCAAGGTAGGACCTGACTTTATAGATCCTGGTTATCTTAGTTCTATATCTGGTAGACCTGCGCGAAACTTGGATCCTTGGCTTATGGGAACAACTGGAATTGTTAAATCATTTGTAAAAAATTTTGATTCGGACTTTTCTGTAATTGAGGGTGTGATGGGTTATTATGATGGATTTTCAGGGGACTCGAACTATTCCAGCACACATCATGTTGCATCTATTTTAAAAACTCCAGTAATTCTTGTGTTGGATGCAAGCAAGACTGCACGATCAATTGCTGCAACTGCACTTGGGTTTACGAAATTTCACAAAAATTCTAGAATTTCTGGTTTTATTCTAAACAAGATAGGTAGCAAAAAGCATGAAGATCTGTGCAGACAGGCACTTTCTTCATTGAACATTCCTATTGTTGGTGTGATTCCGCGCAATCCTGAACTTGTCATGGAGTCAAGACATCTTGGATTAATTCCAATCTCTGAGCAAAGACAACTTCAATCAAAGATATCAAAGATAGCAAAAACAATGTCTGGTTTTATCGATATTGAGAAAATTATACAGATAGGAAACAAAATTCCGTCTTTTAATATGATTCCTAAAGAAAAAAACGCAAAACAGAAAACCACAATTGCAGTTGCACTAGACGAATCTTTCAATTTTTACTACCAGGATAATTTGGATGCCCTAGAAAAAGAGGGAGCAAAGATAGAGTTTTTCAGTCCTGTATCTGATTCAAAAATGCCTGAATGTGATGGAATCTACATTGGTGGCGGCTTTCCAGAAGTAATAGGCAGTGCACTAGAAAAAAATGCAAAGATGCAAAAAAACATCAAGACCCTAGCTGAGTCTGGAATGCCAATCTATGCAGAATGTGGTGGTTTGATGTATCTTACCAAATCCATTGATTATGGTTCAAAGAAATTCAAGATGGTAGGACTTTTTGATGCAACTACAAAGATGCAAAAAAAACTGAAATTAAACTATACCAAGGCTAGAATAACAAATGATTGTCTTATTGCAAAGGCTTCAAGTATCATACAAGGACATGAGTTTCACTTTTCTGAGCTAGAATCAGTATCAAAGGATTCCAAGTTTGCCTATGATCTTTCCATCGGTGTTGGTATAAAAAACAAAAAAGACGGTTTAATGCAATATGATGCTCTTGCTTCGTACATGCACATGCATTTTGCACGACCTAACATTGCAAGAAATTTTGTTCAAAACTGTATAAAACAATCAAGAAAATAATTCTAAAGTTATGACACAGATCATATTTTCTTGAACAAATTTGGTTATTTTGTCCAACCTTTCTTTTTACCTAACTCTATTAGCAAATTCATGACTTTATCATAGGAATCTTGAGTTATCATCTCACGTTCTATTATCTGAGAAAGTATAGCTTCCAATCTCATGTGTTTTCCTTCAATCATATTTGTTAAGTCGTTGATAGCCTGTTTAATATCGTCTAACTCCTTTTGATTTGTATTTCCTGATGAAGACATGAAAACCATATAGTTTCCCTTTGAGTTACTAGACTTTATTCTTTACAAGAACCTGCGGATTTTTATGCCTAGACTGGGTGATTCTATTTTTATTGATTGTCGATAAACTCGCTAGCCTTCCGCTTTCTCTTTTAAGAGCTTGAACAACGCATTAACTATTGCTGACGCACAAGGACTTCCTCCCTTACGACCCTTGTTTGTAATGTATGGTATGTCAACTGTCTGAAGTTCATCCTTTGATTCTACTGCACATACAAAACCAACTGGAATGCCAATTACAAGAGATGGCAGTGTTACATTTTCTCTTACCATTTGAATCACTTCTACTAGCGCTGTTGGAGCATTGCCTATTGCAACCACCCCGCCATTCATTTCTGAGGCTGCCATTCGCATAGAGGTCTGGGCACGTGTCTTGTTGAGTTTTTTTGCCTCTTCTACAATTTTTGGCTCAGATATGTTACAAATTGCCTTGTTCCCGAATTCCTTTAGGTTTTCCTTGTTTAGTCCACCGATGACTCCATTTACATCTACTATGATGTTGCAGCCATTTTTCAAGGCATTAATACCGCTTGATATGGCATTTTTATGAAAAACAATCATGTTTTGTCTGGCAAAATCAAAATCTGCAGTAGAATGAATTACTCTTCTAACTATTGGCCATTCCTCTTTTGAATATGGATGAGAACCTATCTCATTTTCTATTATTTCCATGCTCTTGTCCTCAATTGATTGGCCTTTTTGAGTAATCATTTCTCAACTTCCTTCGCTCTTTCTATAACTAAATCTATCAATTTAATATCGGTACCAAGATGTTCTGTTATGAAAATGGTCTTAATTCCAGATTTTTCCATTGCTGGATTTAGATCTTCATAGATATCTCGTTTGACATGTGCACCTCTATGCAAAAAATATGGAACAATGATCAATACATTTGGATTGTTTTTAGTACAAATATCTATTCCTTGTTTGATGTTAGGTTCTTCTATTTCCAGCCAACACAGAGATACATTTCGGTATGAGTCTTGTAATCCGTCAACAACATATTGCAACGAGGTTTTTGCATTAGGATCCTTGCTTCCATGACCAATAAGTAATACATCAATCTCTTTTCTCGATAACATGATCTTGTTTTTTGTAATAATATCATCAACTTTAGCATGTACAATATCTAGCAAGGATTTGTGTAAGGTGATCGGCTTTGCAATCTTGATCTTCATTTTACTTTTTGATATCATTTCAATTGTCTTGTTTACTGCCAGCTTGACTTTTTTTCCTGGATATAAAAAATACGGAACTACCGTCAAAGCATCTATATCTTGTTTGAAGCAGTTTTCCATACCTTCCTCAATAAAGGGGGGAACAACCTCCAAAAAGCAATAGTCTGAGAATTGGTAACCTCCTGATTCTTTGGCTTTGGAGCAAATGTAGCTTAATTCGTCCTTTACCTCTACCTCTCTACTCCCTCTGTCTATTAGTAATAATCCTCTTTTCATTTTGTGATTCTCGCTATTGCTACAGTTAAGTTTGGTGGAAATTTCTGCTTTTCAACCACTAGTTTGCCGCCAGAACTTCGTATTGCTGAGGCTTCTGAAACACTTGGAGTTCCTTCAAAGGCTTGCACAGTTTCTGATGGGTTTGGTATGGAAATTTGGGCAAGCTGCTCTTTTCCAAAATAATCCACTGTAATATTCCACTCCTTTGCAAGCTCTTGTAATCCAACTGCATCTGATTCTTTTTTTATTGATGAAAACCTTGTAATGGATTTTGGACTTAGATTAAATTTTTTCATACAAAATTCTACTCCTTCCTTGATTACGTCTTTACTAGTGTCCCAGTGTAGGCCTACACCAATAACCAAAGTCTTTGGCCTGTATACTACGGCATTCTTCAACAATTCTTTGTCTGCGATTTCTTTATCTGAAATTATCAAATATCCTTTTGAATTAGAATTTTTCAATTCTTCAAAGCTATTGTAGATGGTTACATTTTTGGGAAATTCTTTTTTTGGAGCCCACCAATTTTTTTCTCCCACATCTTGAAATACTCCGATTTTTTCTTCATTTACCATAAATGCACTGACTCTGGTTACAGTAGAATCATCATCTATCTTCCAGCCAAATTCTTTTCCAACCAAGTCCACTGCAATTGTTTTATTGACATCTGCAGCAGTAGTAATGACAGGTGTTGCACCCAAAACCTTGGCAATATCTTCTGTAATCTGATTTGCACCACCTAAATGTCCAGAAAGAGTGCTTATTACAAACTTGCCACTATCGTCAATGACAACTACTGCAGGATCTGTCTTTTTGTCTTTCATGTGAGGTGAGATTAGTCTAATCACTGCACCAAGTGAGAATATGCATATGAGAGCCTCATGAGTTTTGAAGAGATCTCCTACTTTTGTTGTAGTAGAATCCTCGAACCATTCTATTTGTGAGTCATTATTTGAAAACTTGGATGGTGCAAAAATTTTCCAAGAAGAAAATTGTTTTTTTAGTGATAATGCAATTGAAATTCCATTTTTTGTAATTGCAAGTATGGCAACTTTTTCCATAGATTGAATTTTTTTAGAACTAAAGATATCTGTTACTATCTAGGATATCTTCCTATTATTTTACCATCAAAATCAAACATTATGACATCAAGTTCAAACTTGGCTTCAGAATGTTTTCTTAGTTGATTGTAAACTTCTGAGCAAACGGTATCAAAAAAATCCATGATATTTTCTTTTATAACTATTTCGTAGACATGTCTTGCAGTGTTTGCTTTTTTTATTTCCTTAATGGTTTCATTTTTTGCATTGCATTTCTGCGCAAGTTCTGACAAAAACTTCATGTCAACTTTGGAACCCTTGACATGAGTTTGTTTTACGCCCATTGCCATCTTTGTTAGCTTTCCAATAAATCCTGCAACATATGCTTTTTTGATTGGTCGCTTTGCACACTGTTGAACCGTATATCCTGAAAAATCTCCCATCTGTACAAAACAATGATCAGGAAGTTTTATGATCTCTCTTGAAAAGTCTTCACTTCTTCCGCCTGTTGTTAATACAACAGTATCATTACCCATTGCTACTGTGACATCAAGACTCTGTCTAATAGAAGCTGCAAAAGAAGCAGTAGAATATGGCATCACAATTCCACTTGTACCTAAAATTGAGATACCTCCAACAATCCCAAGTCTAGGATTATCTGTTTTTGTTGCCAGCTCCTTTCCTTTTGGAACTGAGACTATCACATTTATACCGTTTTTTTCAAGAATTTTTTTTCCTATTTCTTGAATGTTTTCAGTTATCATTTTTTTTGGAGTTGGATTTATTGCCGCAGAATTTATTTCAAGACCTAGACCTGGCTTTGTTACTCGTCCTACACCTTCACCTCCATCAATTTCTATCTGATTTGGTTTATCTGTAAGTGAAATCTGGGTAATTATTTCTGCACCATGTGTAACATCTGGATCATCTCCACCATCTTTTATGACTGAACATCTTGCACCATGTTTGTCAAATTGACAAATTGAAATTTTAATTTGAATTTTAGATTTTTTAGGTAAAGTTACATCAACGACATCAATTTTTTTTTGATTTAGGATTGCTAAGATTCCTGCTTTTGCACCAGCAGTAGCACATGTTCCAGTTGTAAAACCCGTCCTAAGCTTACCCTTTAGTTTTGCCTCACTTTCCATAAAGGAAATTAATTTTTTATGTATTAATCTTTATCAAACTACTTGAAAATCTCAGAGAGAATTATCCACACTGCTACTAGGCCAAGACCCACATACAAAATGACATGCGTAGAAATCTGTGAAGGCTCTTTTTCTTGGTTATGATTATAGTTTTCTGGTACATTGACACCAAACGGATTCTGAAATCCTGCAAAATTTGCTCTGTTAAACTGCTCTGTGTTTACTTTTTTATCGTATTGTTTCCAAAATTCAGTATAGGTATAGGCTATGTCAACTTCTGATCTACGATTTTTCTTTTTTTCTTCTAGTTTAAGGGTTTGATAAGCTTCTATAATTTGCTTGAATTTTTCACTATCTTTTTCACCTTTATTTCTATCAGGATGATATTTTAGTGAGAGTCTTCTGTAGGCACTTTTTATCTCCTTTTGAGATGCACCTTTTTGAACCCCTAAAATTTGGTAACAATCAGTAGTGTTCAATTAATACTATCTTTACCATACCTTTAAAATTAATTTGTCGGATACATTTTGCAAGATATGAAGCACAAAAATTCAATAAAAGTGGTAATGACTGGTGCTAATGGTTTTGTAGGCAAAAATGTTGGAAAGGTATTAGCAAAAAGGGGAATTTCTGTAGTTGGAATTGTACGTAAAGAAAAAGAATCTTCTATAAACTTTGGAGATGTTATCACATCAAAAGATCTTTCTGAAAACCATCTTACTTCAAAATTGCATGGATGCTCTGCTTTTTTACATTTTATTGGTAGAGGAAAACAGACAGTTGATTCTGATTATCAAAAAATAAATGTAGGTATTACAAAAAATGCTATAAAGCTATGCAAAAAAGCTAAAATTAAAAAAATAATTTACATTAGTGGACTAGGTGTAAGTAAAGATACCACATTTGGATATTTTATTTCTAAATTTCAAGCAGAGCAAGAAATCATTAATTCAGGTTTAGATTACACAATTTTTCGTGCATCGTACATAATAGGCAAGGATGATTCATTGTCTAACCTTCTTTTTAAGCAAATGAAAAAAGGAACAATGATGGTTCCAGGCTCAGGCAGATATAGACTACAACCAATTTTTGTAGGAGATGTTGCAGAAGTTGTTTTTCAATCAATTACGCAAAAAAAATTTTCAAACAAAATTATTGATCTTGTAGGTCCAAAGATGGTAACATTCAATGATTACATTAGGGATTTTCTTCAAGGAAAAAAAATTCCCATCAAGGGTATAAATTTAGAGAACGCATATCATACTGCATTAAATAATCCAAAAACGGATTTTGGTATAGATGATTTGAATATTTTAATAGGAGATTATGTTGGAAATCATAAAAAATTGAAAAGTATGTCTGGAATTGAATTTAAAACACACAAAGTGGTCTTAAAGACCAGCCGCCTTTCTTAGTACTTCGGCCTTGTCAGTTTTTTCCCAACTAAATTCAGGCTCATTTCTTCCAAAGTGACCATAGGCTGCAGTTTTCCTGTAAATTGGACGTTTTAGTTGCAATTGAGATATAATCGCAGCAGGTCTCATGTCAAAGTGTTTTCTGACTAGATTTTCAATTTGTTCTTCTGGGATCTTACTAGTATCAAATGTACTTACCATTAGAGATACAGGTTCTGCAACACCAATTGCATATGCAACTTGAACTTCACACCTTTCAGCTAATCCAGCAGCTACAATGTTCTTTGCAATGTATCTGCACATGTAGCATGCTGATCTGTCTAC
The DNA here is from genome assembly GCA_035685565.1 of Nitrosopumilaceae archaeon. Classification (GTDB taxonomy): domain Archaea; phylum Thermoproteota; class Nitrososphaeria; order Nitrososphaerales; family Nitrosopumilaceae; genus TA-20. The sequence continues at coordinate 9,402 of DASSAF010000027.1, forward strand.
TTTTGATGGATCTTTTCCAGAAAAGGCGCCACCACCATGTCTGCCCATTCCCCCATAGGTATCTACGATAATTTTTCTTCCAGTAAGACCTGCATCACCAGGAGGTCCACCAATAACAAATCTGCCAGTTGGATTAACATGAACTTTGATCTTATCATGCCAGTATTTTCCACAAACTGGTTTGACTACTTTTTCAATTATCTCTTTTTTTATTTGCTCATTACTTATTTCTGGAGAGTGTTGTGTAGCTATTACTATGGTCTCAAGTTTTTTTGGTTTTCCATCTTCGTATTCTACTGTTACTTGTGATTTTCCATCTGGTCTTACCCAAGGAAGTGATTTATTTTTTCTAACCTCTGCAAGTTTCTTAGTAAGTTTGTGAGCTAACATAATTGGCATTGGCATCATTTCCTCAGTTTCATTTGTTGCATATCCGAACATCAATCCTTGATCTCCTGCACCTTGTTCTTTATTCTCAGTTGATGAAACTCCTTGAGATATGTCCGGACTTTGTGAATGTAATGAAACTAGGACGCTACATGAATCTGCATCAAAACCAAATTGGGGATCGTCATAACCAATCTCACGCAATGTTTTTCTTACTACATCCTGCACATCGAATTTTGCTCTAGAGGTCACCTCGCCGGCAACTACTACTATTCCAGTTGTAGTCAAAGTTTCAACCGCTACTCTTGATTCTGGATCCTGCTTTAGAAATTCGTCTAAAATTGCATCAGAAATCTGATCACACACTTTGTCTGGATGTCCTTCTGTTACTGATTCTGATGTAAAGAGGTAATTTCGCCCCATTTTCAAAAACCTGTTTATTTAAAGTTCATTTTCTAGTCTGATGAAAAGAACATTATTTCCTCTTACAATAACCCTACCGTAATTTGCAATCACTTTACCATTGCTTATTTCTTCAGCATCAGTCATAATCAAATTCATGTATGAATCAACATTGTTCATTTTTCCTTTGTATTCCACTTCGCTTTTCAGCCTTACAGTAACTTTCTTGTTAATACCTTTCTGTAAAGTTGTCAACGGTCTTTTTGGCTGCGCTTGCGACAAACATAAATCACTTGTTGACCACTGCCTGAGATCGGGAATAAAAGCCTTCCCGATCTTCAACAGTATTTGACATTCTTTAATTTGTGGTGTTCTGTAGATTAGAGATTTGATGATTACAACTGGAATTGAGAAACTAGACAAACTCCTCGGGGGTGGCATAAGAGGCGGAGTGATTACTGATATCTACGGTCCTAGTGGATCAGGTAAAACACAGCTATTACTACAGATTTGTGTAAACTCACTAGCACATGATGGAATGATTTTGTATCAAGATGCTACTGGTAGTTTTAGACCAGAAAGATTGATCGAATTTCTTAAAGCAAAAGGAATGGATCAAAAACTTCTTGATAAAATGATTGTTGGAAGGATAACAAATACGGTAGAACAACTTAGTTATGTAGACAAAATATTAGAAATTGAGAATTTAAATCTTATTGTAATAGATAATGTCACTGATCTATTTTCTTTTGAATATTCAAAAGAATCAAACTCATTGGCAAAACATGTCGCATTTATGGAATATATGCATAAGTTGGCACATGTTGCTGTAAAAAGGCAAATTCCCATAGTTATTACCAACATAACTAGAAAATCAGACGATGAAGAAAGAGAAAGTTTGGATAGATCAATAAGTATGTTCACACACCAAAAAATCAGACTAGAAAAAATTGGTCAAAAATATGTGGCACAAGTTTTTCCATCATTTGATGGCAAGAAAATGACTAATTATATAATTACACAGATCGGACTAGAAGATTCACCTTAAGATATTTATCACTGTAAATTACTAAGGCGCTCATGGCAGGCATTTTTGCTTCTATACCCATTATTACAGTAATTCTATTTGGAATTGGATTAGTGGGCGTTATGGTATATGAACGAGCTAGAACAAGACAGAGTCAAGAACCAGAAACAACAAGCTAATTTTTCCCTTACAGCCAAGTTCCGTTCTCTAGGTTTTGAAAATTTAACTGATATTCAAAAAAAAGCAGTTCCTATAATATATCAAAAAATAGATTCATTGATAGTTGCTCCTACTGGTTCTGGCAAGACAGAATCTTCAGTAATTCCAATTTTTGCCCGTCTAGCAAATTCAAAAAAAATTGGAAAAATAAAAGCATTATACATTACACCACTTCGTGCACTAAATCGTGACGTCTTTAGAAGAATAATAAAATATGCAGAAAATGAAAATCTTACTATACAGATACGACATGGTGATACAACTCAAGCAATTCGAAAAAAAATAACTGAATCACCACCAGATATTCTCATTACAACCCCTGAAACTATGATGATACTTTTGACACAACAGAAATTATTGAATGCTCTTTCGGAGCTTGAATGGATAGTAATAGATGAGGTTCATGAGCTTTTAGGAAATGAACGAGGATCTCAACTTTCTCTTAGTCTGGAAAGACTCCAGCTTAATTCCAAATTTCCAATAACTAGGGTGGGTCTCTCTGCAACAATTGGAAATACTAATGAATCTGCAAAATTTGTTGTTGGTACAAAAAGAAAATGCAAAATAATTCAAGATAACTCAATAAGAAAATACGATGTAGAAGTTAAATATATTGATGGAACCATAACCGATGTCGTAGATTTTATTGTTGAATATGTGGAAAA
>DASSAF010000028.1:0-14650 GCA_035685565.1 Nitrosopumilaceae archaeon
TGATGTCATCAAATGGAAGAATATTACAAAAACCTTTGCTGGATGTATTGGAAGATGAGTTTGATTTGTCTTTTATTGTAGAGGCATCACTTGCTGGTACACATAATGTGAATTGGCGTACTTGGTGTGTAGCAAAGAAATTTGGTATTGTAGGGCGTGGTTCTGTTTATGATAGAAAATCTGCCAGGTTTCTTTATGAAAAATACGCAAAAACACCACTTGCAAAAGAAGCATTACGTGAGTTGTTTCATGATAAATATGATCTAGAAAATACATTGGAATTATTAAAGAAAATAAAAGCAGGAGAGATTAAACTTCACTGGATTGAAGTTGAAAACTTCTCTAAACTTGCAGAGCCCATACTTGATCATACGACAAAATACTATGCCGCTCCGGCAAACATTGACAAAGGAATTTTGGATCTTGTTAAGACTAGGCTATTAAAAACCAAACATAGACTTGTTTGTGTAAGATGTGGAAAATGGGAGAGAGTAATGGAAACAAGGGAAGTAAAAGATTCACTGGCATGTCCTTATTGTAAATCTAGACAGATCACTGCTACATTTTTTTCTGATTATGATTTATCCAAAATAATACAAAAGAAACATTCTGGTAAAAAAATCACTACCGATGAAAATCACAGGTTTGTACGTGCATGGAAAATTTCGTCTCTTATTGAAAATTTTGGTAGAACCGCACTCGTTGTCCTTTCAGGATATGGTGTTGGTGCTGATACAGGTGCTCGCATCCTAAGAAATATGGTAGGAGAAGAACAACTATACAAGCAAATCTATGAAGCGGAAAGACAATACGTCACAACTAGAGGGTTTTGGGATTCTTAATTTTTCTTTATAATGCCTGAAAATGGAGTCAAAAAGAGTTCAATTCTACCTTCCAAACCAGCTTTTGCAGTTACACCTGTTACCGTGATTATCTCGCCTTGGGAAAACTGGTCTAGTAATCTAGCTTGGTTTCTCCAACCTTTCAACCAGATTTGTCCAGTATCATCTTCAATAAACACCTCTGAAAGAAATACCAATTCACCAGTTTTTGTTTGAATCTCACGTCTTTCTGGATTTTTTAGAATAATAGATTCTATGCAATAGATACTGTCACTTGGCTTTAGATCTCTGATTTTAGTTCTTATTTCTGAAATGGTTGGCATTTTACTATCATCAATTTTTCTGATAAATGAATCTCCTTCTAGTGTTACTGAATTTCCATATACTTTGGTCGGCATACATTCTATTACGTCACCAACTTTCAGATCTTTAGAAACTCCTACTGAATCTACAATGTTTAAAATTTTCTTATTTTGTTCTGCTCCTAAAATCATTATATTTCCAGAATCATTTTTCATCATAGATAAAACTCTAATAATTATAGGTTGAATTTCTTTTGTGCCTTCAATTTCGATTACTGTACCTTCATCACCGTGCAGTTCTAGTCCCTGTTGACCCATTTTGGTTCTAACTCCAATGAGTCTAGTCTTTGCGCCAGATGTAATCATTTTTGGGAGAGATTTTTCATCAGTATTCCATAGTACGACACGTGCATATGTTCCATCTTTTCCTTTGATTCGTAAGTGAAGTGCTTTACCTGGTTGACCCTTAAAATTTGTAAATTCAGAAACTCTGACATTCCCATCTAAGATGCCAGAAACTACCAAATTTTGCTGATTTTCTTTTATTGTACTAACGTCATCAGTAATTGAATCAAGAGAAGGAATATCATTTTGTACATCCCCTGTCTCAATATTTGAATTTGAACCAACATTGATTATGGGAGTGCCAGTCATATCAGATTTTACGTAAGCTTTGATTATCTTTACTAAATCACCAGGTTTGAGGGTTTCTATTCCTGGCAAGTTTGCTTTTTCATCCCATAACTTGACTTTTGCTCGTGAATCTGCATCATAAACTGTCATAGTTCGAAGGAGAAACTGAGAACCATCTTTTCTAGAAAACTGTTTTGCTGGATAGACATTCATCACTCTTGTTTGAAGTGTAATTTCTTTTGCTCCTACATATAGATCCTTAAGACCCATCTCAACTTTCAACTGTTCATTTAAGGACACTCCGACATCTGATGCTATGAGAAAAAGGGCCCCTTGATCTGTCAGATATCCGGCACCGATCTTTTCTTTCTTTTTTTCAATCATTTCCTGTATGTCTGATCTCGATAGATCAGGCTTTTGCTCTAGAAGTTTGTTTAATAGAGACTCAAATTCTGACAAGTTACTGTGTGTTAGAAGTGTGTATTAATAAAAATTTCATTAGCTAAATTAGTGGGCAAATAAAATATTCTTTAATGTCCTGTATTGTAGCAAATTCACTTTCTAAATCATATGGATCGATCATGGCAGTAGATGGAATCGATCTTTCTGTGAATTCTGGTAAGATTTTTGGCTTTTTGGGACCAAATGGTGCTGGAAAAACCACTACAATTAAACTACTTACAACTCTGATCGCACCAACAAGTGGAACTATTAGCATTCTTGGAATGGATGCTATCAGACGTCCTCTTGATGTACGAAAGAAAATAGGAGTTGTTTTGCAACAGCCAAGTTATGAACCAACGCTAAGTGTAGAAAAATCACTGGAAAAATATGGTATGATGTGGAATGTTGAGAGAAAGACAAGAAAAGATAGAATAGAGGAACTTCTTTCTGCTTTTGATCTACAAGAAATAAGGAAAATGAAAAATGATGATCTTTCAATTGGGCAAAGAAGAAGAGTCCAAGTTGCGCGCGAGTTTATGCATGATATAGAACTTTTGTTTCTTGATGAACCCACAGTGGGATTAGATCCGTCCGCTAGACGCGGATTACTTGATTTTATTAAAAAGAAAGTCAAAGAAGGTCTTACAATATTTTTTACAACTCATATATTAAACGAAGCCGAATATCTATGTGACGAGGTTGCTATTATTAACAAAGGCAAAATAATTGCTATAGATACTCCTAATGAACTAAAAAATAAATTTGGTCGAGAAAAAACAATCAAAATCCGTATAGCTGAAACAAAAAAAGATGTACGAGGTCTTTTATTTGATGTAAAAGACTATGAAATTGATTTCAATTCTGGAACAAACATAACAATTCGATCAAATGACTCTGAGGAAGTGTTACTAAAAATTCTACAAATCCTAACAACGAACAATATTTCGATAGAGGATTTGTCTGTAATGCCTACAACTCTTGAAGAAATATTTCTTACAGTGGTGAAAAATTCTAATGCATCCAATAATTAGATTAGTAAACAGAAATCTCACTATTTCTCTTAACAAGGGTTTTTTGATCTGGCAGATTGTTTTCCCGCTGATCTACATCTTTGTAGCTGGTTTTTCTTATACCGCATTGATTCATTCAGTTCCATTTGGAAGCAAATCTCTAGACTATCCAGCATTCATAGCTTCTGGCATGATTGGTTTTAACATAATGAATAGTACTCTCATATCAGGAATTATTATTTGGAATGACAGAAGACACGGAATGTTTGAACAAATTCTTGTTGGACCGTTCACTAGAGCTCATTATATCCTGAGTAACATTTACACGATTGGTATTGTTGGTTTGATAAGTGCAGCTCTTATCACTGCTGTCGGATACCCTCTCTTCTTCAAATCAGTTGAATTTAATTTCTATACCATACCGCTAGTAGTTTTTGCTTCAGTTACCGGTTCTATCCTTTTTGGCTCTATAGCATCTATAATTTCTACTAGACTACAATCCAGTGAAGGATTCAATGTTGTTATTAATACAGTCTTTCTTTTTTTTGCATTCGTGAGTACGGCATTTTATCCTGCACAAGGTGCACCAGAACCGCTTTCAACTGCATTTTATCTTAACCCACTTACATATCTTGTAGATGTTGTAAGAGCGGGAATATTTGGAAATTTTGGCATTTTTGTTGTAATGGAGATGATTGTTCTAGTTGTTGTAGCTTTGATTTTATTTACAATATCCACTAAACTTCTCTCTAAACTTGAAATATAATTAAAAAACATAATGTAGTTTAAATTCTAATAACTAGTAATTCATTCAATGGAAATAAGGAGAAGAAGCAGTCTCTGGTTTCTCTTACCTATTTTCTTTAATATTATAGGAGGAATCATTGCTTATTTTATAATAAAAGACGATGATCCAATTAAGGCAAAAAATTGTTTATGGCTTGGTATAATATTATCTGCAATTTCAATTGCAATTTTCCTAATTCCACTGTTGATTGGCATATCGCTATTGCCACACTGGCGTCTTGCTCCAACAGGACCTTACATGTAATAATTTTAAAAATAAAAAATAGCCCGGCCCAGATTCGAACTGGGGTCAAGGGCTCCAAAGGCCCCTATGCTTGACCGCTACACTCGGTGGATTTCTCCTCTACCGGGCTTCCGGGCGTTGAATCTTCCATTAAGTTCCCTTATATGTTATTCAGTACATTGTTTGTGTGCAGGATGATTTTTTGAAGGTCGTTTACACGAATATTATTGAATGGTTCTAATCGTAGTAAGAAGTTTAGAAACAGGATCTTCCATTGAATTTAATATTGTTCTTGCTTTTTTTCTAAGATTTTGATTGTCAGATTTTAAAATTTTCGTAACTAATTTTATAATTGTTTTTGGATTTTTTTGTCTTTTTACTAAACCAGTCCTCACAAGATATTTTTCTATATGGTTAGGAACCGCATCATAAGAAATAGTTGGAATTCCCATTAATGCAGCCTCAGCAGTCATCGTGCCTCCCGAACCTATAAAAACATCAGTAAATCTAAGAAGCGCTTTACCATCCACTACTTTGTCCATAACTATTATCTTGTTTCCAAATTCTTTTTTGAGCTGATTTATGTGCGGTAAATATCTACCTAAGACAACTATATTACAATTTGAGAGTTCTTTTGCAATTTCATTTATAATATTTGTACTAGTGTTTTTTCTAGTCTTAATATATGCAGCTTGAGATTCCTCAACTCTTATAAGAATAGTCTTTTTGTCCTTGAGATGAAAATCATTCTTTGAATAATTTTTTGATTTCTGTTTTACTATTAATGCAGCATCTATCGATCTATAATGTATGATATCTTTTTCTGTAATTCCATATTTGGTAAATTCCTTTTTTGGAATTATCCATGGAATTAGAAGTTTCTGTACAAATGGTACTGAAAGTCTCATAACTGCCTCTGCATGGGGTGAATCAGAAAAGGCGATGTGTTTAATACCTGCCCCAAAAGAAATCCTTGCTGCTTCTGGTGAACAGAAGCTAATAGTAAGATCTGGAGCAAATTTTCCTACTATTTGAGATAAATGCAGGGTTCGTTCAAGACTAGCCTTTAATTTTCCAGATTTATTTGATCCGCCATGCTTTCCAACTAGTACAATCTTTACATTTCTAACTTTGGCAAGCTCTACAACCTCATAATAATTCCTAGAAGTACATAGAATCTGATTGTTTTTACGCAATTTTTTGATCATAGGCTCAAAAAACAAAAGTTGTTTTGGAGTAAGGATATCAAACCAGATTTTCAAACATTTTTGATAGAATTTCAGCATGGAAAAAGTTTTTCTTAGCCTTGTCTCCTAGCTCCAATGATTTGGTAGCTACAAAAGTCGTGGTTTATGGCCTTAGTACTGAGGGTTATTCTATTGCGTGCCAAATGGCAATCAAAGGCGCAGATGTCTTTATAGTAGATGAATCTGCTCACATGGCTATTTCTCTAAAATCAGAGATTGCAAAAACCTATCCTGATGTTACCTCATTAAAAGAAGATGAGCCATTACTTGGAGTAGAACCAATTGATGTTGCAATATCTCACTCAGAGTACCTCTTTTTTGCACCAAGAATTAGAAAAACTGGGCAAGAAACAAAAATGGAAATTCACTCTAAATTCAAAGACGCTACTAGTGCAATGAAAAAAGGAGGATCTGTCATTTACAACCTTCCTACAGGAATTGGAGGTAACAATGAAACTATCTCACTTTTAGAACATGTTACAGGTCTTGAGATGGGTAAAGGTATTTCATATTTCTATTATCCACTTGGAGCAAAAAACCAGACTCCTGAAATCATTGGTTCTTTTAATGGTAAAGCAGATGACAAACTTGCAAAGTTGCTTGCTATTGATAAAAAAGAAAAAAAGTTTGTAGCAATTTCTTCCTCAGAGCTTTTTCATGCAATAAAGATTCTTTCTCAGTTTTCTGGCTTGTCAAGTATACTTGAGGTATGTAAATTTGCTCAGGACCAGACAACAAGATCAGATCTCATGTTCACAGAATTCAAAGATCTCTTTTTGGATGATATGACAAATGGACTTTATGATCTGAGATCTCTTGGAACATCGATTGAAGGAGCAGGCACTATGATGTATCTAGTTAACGGAAGTATAAAGGGAATTGAAGGTTATGTTAAGAGACTCATAGACGAGATTCGTTCTACACTGAAAAAAAATGAACTCAAAGCAAGCAGAACTCGAGTCACTATACTTTGGACACTTGATTCTTATGAAATGCGTGGTGATAAAGTAGATATGCTAAATTCACTTGTTACCAAGTTACGTGATTATATAGGAGACGTAGAAATTCATCAAGGTCCCACATTTGATTTATTTCATAGTGATAAAACAACAATTGTTGTAGCGTGTTCAAAATCGGATTATGAGAAAATTAGTAAAAACAATAAAGATTCTGATATCATAATTATAAAAACAAATCCATTATGCGAAATCCTGTAATAAGAGTAAAATTAGACGAATTTTAATGGATTTAGTTTGTCTGAAGAAAGTGATGAAAAAATGGAAATAGAAACTAAGGATGTACCTGATAATGATACATCGCAAGAAAAGATTATTGATGAGTTAAAAATACAACTCAAAGAAGAGCAAGAAAAATCTATATCTTATGAGAAAAAACTACAGTATCTTCTTGCTGATTTTGAAAACCTGAAAAAAAGAACCGAATTGGATGTTCAAAGTAAAGTAAACTCTGCTTTAGATTCAACGATATTGAAATTTCTATCAATATATGATGATTTTGTCAGAGCAAAAAATGCACTTGACAAACAAAAAATAAACACTGACGGACTATCAGCCATTCTAAAAAACATGGACTCATTTTTGTTAGAAAATGGCGTAACTTCTATAGAGGCACTTGGAGAAATTTTTGATCCTCAATTACATGAGGCAATATCTGTGAAAGAAGATCCATCACTTGATGACAACACAATCACCGCAGAGATTCGCAAGGGATATATTTTACAAAACAGAATTATTAGACCTAGTTTAGTAGAAATATCAAAAAAAACATGATAATAGAATTGTGATAATAATATGGCAAAAATTATAGGAATCGATTTAGGAACAAGTAATTCTGCTGCAGCGGTAATGATGGGTGGTAAACCAACACTCATTCCAGCAGCTGAAGGAACAACCGTAGGCGGTAAAGCGTTTCCGTCTATTGTTGCCTTTACAAAAGATGGACAACTTCTTGTAGGGGAACCTGCAAGAAGGCAGGCCGTTACAAATCCAGAAGGCACGATTGTAGCTGCAAAACGAAAGATGGGAAGTGACTATGTTTTTAAAATAAATGACAAGGAATACAAACCACAACAAATTTCTGCATTTATTTTGCAGAAAATAAAAAGAGACGCAGAGGCATTTGTTGGCGAAAAAATTGAAAAAGCAGTAATCACGGTACCTGCATATTTTAACGATAATCAAAGACAAGCAACGAAGGATGCTGGTCAGATAGCCGGACTAGAAGTTGTTAGAATTATCAATGAGCCAACAGCTGCATCACTTGCATTTGGTTTAGACAAGGCAAAGCAAGACATGAAAATTTTGGTGTTTGATTTGGGTGGTGGAACACTTGACGTGACTATCATGGAAATGGGCGGTGGCGTTTTTGAAGTGATGAGTACCTCTGGTGATACACAACTTGGAGGTACTGACATGGATAAGATCATAATAGATTACATCGTTGAAGCTTTTAGAAAAAATACTGGAATCGATCTCTCAAAAGATAATGCAGCGATGGTTAGAGTAAGGGAAGCTGCAGAAAGAGCAAAGATTGAACTTTCTTCCATAATGGAGACTGATATCAATTTACCATTTGTATCATATGATCAAACCGCGGGTCCAAAGAATTTAGAAATGAAACTTACCCGTTCAAAGCTTGAAGATCTCATAAATCCAATTGTAGAAAGATGTAGACCATCAATGACAAAAGCTCTGGAAGACGCAAAACTTTCACCTTCCGACATTACTAAAATTGTTCTTGTAGGAGGACCAACACGAATTCCACTAGTCAAAAAGTTCGTTGCCTCTGTTTTAGGCAAGGAACCAGAATCTGGGGTTGATCCTATGGAAGCAGTAGCATTAGGTGCTGGAATACAGGCAGGTATTATTGCAGGAGATGTTACAAGTGACATTGTACTCCTTGATGTTACTCCACTTACTCTTGGAGTAGAAGTACTTGGTGGATTACGTGAACCACTAATTGAAAGAAATACTACTATTCCTACATCTAAAGGCAAGGTCTTTACTACAGCTGCAGACAACCAAACTGCTGTAACAATACACATTGTGCAAGGTGAAAGACCAATGGCTACTGACAATGTTTCTCTTGGAAGCTTTAACCTTTCCGGAATTCCTCCTGCCCCAAGAGGCGTTCCACAAATTGAAGTAAAATTTGATCTTGATGCAAATGGAATACTAAATGTTACAGCAAAAGATCTTGGTACACAAAAAGAAGCAACAATAACAATTACTGCGAGCACAAAACTTTCAAAGGAAGAAATTGATAAACTCAAAAAAGACGCAGAAGTTTATGCAGATCAGGACAAGAAGAAAAAAGAAGAAATTGAAATCAAAAACGAAGCCGAGAACTTTATTTACACTACTGAAAAATTAATCAACCAAGATCTCAAAGACAAAGTTACACAAGAACAAGGAATCAAAGTTACAAATGCAATAAGAGAACTAAAAGAGGTGCTTGACAAGGGTTCTACAGAAATTAAACCAAAACTTGATACATTAAAAACAATAGTTAACGAAATAAGTACAGAACTCTACAAAAAAGCTAGTCCGCCACCAGGTTCTGGTTCATCTGGAACAGGACCTCAAGGAGGAACTGGTGATGAAAGCACAGGTCAAAATGCTGCTGGCGCTCAATAATTGATGATTTATACTTGAGATTAATCAAAATTCGCTTATGAGTACCAAGCGAGATTATTATGAAGTTTTAGGGGTACAAAAGAATGCTTCTCAAGATGAAATAAAGGCGCAGTATAGAAAATTAGCATTAAAATTTCATCCTGATAGAAACAAGTCTCCTGATTCCGGCGAACATTTTAAGGAAATTTCTGAGGCATATGCAATTTTATCAGACGCTGAAAAACGAAAGGTCTACGATACCCATGGTCATGCTGGTGTTGACGGAAGATATAGTAGCGAAGATATTTTCCGTGGGGCGCGCGTAAACTTTGAGGATATATTTGCTGGATTTGGAGGAGGCGGATTTGATTCTATTTTTGAATCCCTTTTTGGGGGAGGAGGATTTAGTGGATTCGGTGGTGGATTTGGTAGGGAAAGAGGGGCAGATCTTGTTTATGAAACCTCAATTACATTAGAAGATGTTCTTAAAGGAAAAAGAGAAGAAATTGATATTCAAAAGGATATTGATTGTGAAAACTGTAAGGGTTCTGGATGTACCCCTGGGACATCTATGAGAACTTGTACAGTTTGTAATGGTCATGGTCAAGTTAGGTCGTCTAGAAGTACAGGCTTTTCAACCTTTGTTACAGTTCATCCGTGTAACACTTGTAGAGGTCAAGGTAAGATAATAGAAAGACCATGTAGTAAATGCAAAGGAACAGGAAAACAAAAAGGAATAAAACATCTTTCTTTTGATATCCCGCCAGGAGTAGATACTGGCGAATATACAATCAGAGGAGAAGGCGAATCTGTACCAAATGGAGTAAATGGAGATCTGATTGTCAGAATTCGAGTAAAACCAAATGAGAAATTCAAAAGAGATGATAAGGACATATTTTATGATCAGAATATTTCCATGATTGATGCTGCACTTGGCAAAGATATAGTTGTACCTACTTTAGAAGGCAGAGAAAAGATATCGGTGGAAGCAGGTAGTCAACCAAACACGATAATAAAACTAAAGGGCAAAGGACTTCCACATCAAAATAGCAGAGTAAGAGGAGATCAATACGTCAGACTTGTTGTAAACATACCAACCAAACTTGACAAGAAACAAAAAAAGGTCTTGGAAGAGCTTAGGGATACTTTTGATTAAACTGGTGTAAAAATTGAGAATAGGTCTTGATGTAGATGGAGTTCTTGCTGATGTGATTCAGTCATGGCTTTCTTATAATAATAAAATAAGGACAACAATAGACAAATCAGAAATTTCTGAATGGGATTTTTGGAAAAAATTTAAGATAGATAAATTTGATTTTTACAAAGAACTTTCAATGTGTTGGACATCATGGGAAGATATTCCATCAACAGAAAACAATATTTCATTGGCAACTAGAGATCTTTCAAAACTTGGTACAGTAGATATTGTAACAGCAAGAGAAGAATCTACACATATTCATGTCAAAAACTGGCTAAAATCAAAGGGAATTGTTTACAATAACTATGTTGGAGTGTTAGAGGGAATAGAAAAAACTAAACTTGATTATGATATATTCATTGATGATTCACCAATAAATGCAAAAAGCATGCTTGATGGAGGAAAATCAGTAATACTCTACACACAACCCTGGAATCTAGGATTTGATGATTTGCGTGCTAAAAGAATCTATAAACTAAAAGATGCTGTTTCGGCAATAAAGACACTTATTCAGGAATCTTAATTTTTTCGTTGCGGGGGTTGCCTAGCCCGGTCAACGGCGTAAGGCTCAGAACCTTATCTCTTAGGAGTTCGTGGGTTCAAATCCCACCTCCCGCATTCATGACAAATTTACTCATATTTCGTCAGCACCTATAAAATTTATAATCTATCAGGTAGTTGTTTGTCTATTGAAAAAGATTGAAGCAGTAATAGCTCATCAAAAGATCGATATAGTAGTCGAAGCTCTAAAAAAAATTGGTGTTGGCGGTTTTACAATACTTGATGCAAAAGGATGGGGAAAAGCAGATAGATCTCAAATGACAGGTCAACGAGGTACTTCAAGCTATATTGCAGGTTTCAATATAAAAAATTATATCATCATTGTAGTTGACGATTCAATTGTAGATAAAGTGATAACAACAATAGTTGGTGTGGCAGGAACAGACTCACCAGGAGATGGAAAAATCTTCATCAATACTGTTGAAGATGCTATCGATATAGGTAGTAAGCAAAAAGGAATACATGCAATTTAGTTGAAGATAGTTATTAACTAGAACCTAGTTTGCGTTTTATTTTTTCCTCTAATAACTGGTTTATTTTTTGACCATCAATCTTGCCACGCATAGTTTTCATAGCCATTCCCATTAGTGGACCAATTGCTCTTAATCCCTGTTCTTCAATCATCTTGAGGTTAGTCTCTACTAATTCATCCAATATTTTTTCAAACTCTAAAGAATCCATTTTGTTTATAGATGTCTTCTCCATTGCTTCAAAAACAGTGTGTGTCTTATCTGACATTATGCTTTCAAAAATTATCTCAAGTGATTCTTTTGCAATTTTGTTATCTGCAAGTAAGCTAAATGCTTTTTCAATTTCATTACTTTTTAATAGCTTACTATCTAATCCACGTCTTTCTAAGTTTGTAATAGTTCCACAAAGTACTGAAGCAACAAAATTTGGAGAAATTCTACTATCTTTACAAATGGATTCAAACAAAACTAGATAATCTGAATCAAAGATCTGCATCGTAAGCTGTGGATTTAATTGATATTTTTTTTGTAGTTCTGATATAGTCTCCTCCCACGATTTGGGTATCTTCCTTTGTATTTCTTCCAGTTCAATTTTTTCTACAATTATGGGAGGTATGTCAGTTTCAGGATACATCCTTGACGCCCCTGGTCTTGGCCTTAAAAATACAGTTTCACCAGTTGATGTTGCTGCCCTCGTTTCTGCAGGAACACCATTCTTGGCATCCTCTATTCTTTTTATAATTGACTCAATCACAAGATCAATTTTTTGCTGTTCCCCAGCCAGAATTAAGAATGCATCCTTTAATCCTAGATCCAATGTTTTTTTGACTTGTTGAATATCTGATTCTTCTATTCCATAATTTGGAAGCTCGTCAGAATGAAATACACCTCCAAGCCCAAAAAATCTTACAAGTTCACCAAGCTGTTTTCCAAGCCTTATTCCTTCATATGGTTCAAAACCAAACATTCCTGAAAAATTTTTAATCCTAATTGCTTTTAATATTGCACCTTCTTTGAGTGCTTTTTGAATAACTTTTGATTTACAGTTTTTGAAAATCTCTGAAACGTCTTTTACATCTCTTTCTTTTGCTATTCTTTCTGTTTCTATTTCACGTAATTTTTCTGCAATAATATTCAAGCCATGCTGCCTTTTTGCCTCATATTCAATGACTTTTTCAAGTTGGTCAAGCTGTTGTACTCCCTTTACTTCAACCACATTTCCTCCTTGTATGGAGACATTGACATCTTGTCGTATTGATCCTAAGCCTCGTTCAACTCTTTTTGTAGCACGCAAAAGTCGACCTAAGCTAAGTGCAATTTTTCTAATCTCATCAGGTTTGCCAGATACTGGATCTAACGCAATCTCTACTAACGGAATGCCAAGTCTATCCAAGCTATATTCTCTTACATCTGTAGTATCAGACAGAAGTTTTGCTGCATCCTCTTCCAAACAGATGCTTTGTACGCCAATTTTTTTTCCATCCACTTCAAGATAACCGCCTTGTGAAATAAGCATCGTTCTTTGAAAACCTGAAGTGTTAGAACCGTCTATTACCAGCTTTCTCATCACATGAATTTCATTAAAGATATTTGATTTTAAGGAGGCTGCAATAATTAACGCTATTTCTTTTGTTTCAATATTCACATCATGAGGAGGTTCTTCATCCTGTTCTACAAGACAGCTACTTGCAGGATTTGCATGATACATTATGGTTTTATCTTTACTACGTTCAAAAACTGCTGTAGGATCAAACTCGCCAAGTTCACTTTTTGCAAGTCTGAGTTTACGGAAAAATTTTATTGGATATATTTCTGATTCTATCGGAGGACAATTACAAAACAACTTCTTGCCTGTTGCAAGCTGTTGATGTATTTCAAGACCTACCTTGAGTCCAATTTTGTCTATTTGAGGTTTAGACACTTCTAATTTATCTATTCAACTTGTTTTAAAGCTTAGTCTGAAAATTCCATAGCGATATTTTCTTTCATAATTTTTTCCATATCCTCAATGGTTTTTGAATTTCCAAGTGCCCACATTGCTTTTACAAGCGCAGTCTCTGGAACCATATTTCCAAGAGGAATCATTCCTAAATTAAGCAGATCTCTACCACTTTCATAGACAGTCATTCGTACCATGCCGTCTATACATTGTGACGTCATTCCAAGAAAGAGGCCTTTCTTTTTTGCTTTTCCTACATATTCATACATGATTTTTCCAATATGTCCAAGGCCAGTTCCCTCAAAAATTATTGCTTTGTAACCTGAGCTGATGATATGATCTAGTATTTTTGGATCAAATCCAGGATAATATTTTACTAAAGCAACACGTGTATCAAAATTAATTTTTGGAACATAATCCTTTTTTATAACATTAAACTGTGGATTTTTTTCAATTTTGTCTTTTTTTACGATAAAAGCTGGGGTGTTACCTATTGTTTGAAATGCATTACGCTTACTTGTGTGATTTTTACGTACTCTTGTTCCCCAATGACATGCAACATCATCATCACTTGAGCTATTATGCATCATAACATAAATGCCTCCTGTATTACATTCTACAAGAAATCTTACTGCAGAAATTAAATTAAGTGCAGCATCAGATGATGGTCTGTCAGAAGATCTTTGTGAACCTACAAGAGCTATTGGAATTGGAATTCCTGATAACGAAAATGATAATGCAGCTGCTGTATATTGCATAGTATCTGTACCGTGAGCTATGATTATTCCTTTATATTCTGATTTCACATGAGTGTTAATTTTTTCTGCGATTTTTTTCCAGTGCTCTGGAAGTAAATTTTCAGAATATTCTGAAAAAAGTACTTCGGTGTCTATGTTTGCTATTTTTGAAAGTTCTGGTACTGTTGCATTAAGTTCTGCTGCTGTTAATGCTGGAGTTACTCCACCCGTTCTATAATCTATTTTGCTTGCGATTGTACCACCGGTAGAAACAAGAAGAATTTTTGGTAGTTTTGGATCGACATGCGGTTGTACTATGTTTTCTTTTTTTGTGTTCCCTGAAGATTCTATTTCAATTTTTTTTATTTTATCTATTTCTAACCCTATGTTATATCCGCTTTTAAGCTTCAAAACTATGTGTTTATCGTCATTATACTCATAACGTGGCATTAAAATGCCAGAATAGGTAGAATCTGTCTCAACACTGACGATATTGCCTACCTGAAGGTTGTGTTTTTCTAAAAATTCGAGAGATTTTCCCTTATATCCACTATGATTAGGCATTTGATTGGATTAGATGTGTTATTTTATTAAAATTACCT
>DASSAF010000029.1:0-5114 GCA_035685565.1 Nitrosopumilaceae archaeon
CAGTACCCTCGTATTCAATTTTTTCCAATTTCTGATAAGTTAATTCACTTCTATAATTATCCTTCGAAAAACTATCGCAACTAAATTTTACCTAAAAATAAAATTAATTTTTTATAAATATAATTTTATTAATACCTTATCTTCTTACATTTGTCATTGACTGACAACATTTAGTGTCATTGTACTTACAACTCTTGGCATACTGCGTATTTTAAGAGAAATTGCTCTGTCAAAGTTTTCTTGTGTATCAGCTTCCATCTCAACTATGATGTCATATGCCCCAAATGTCACAAATGCATTCTTAACTTGGGGAACTCGCTTTAATTCCTCTACGACGTATTCCTCTGCTCCAAGATCACAGTTTAGTAAAATGTATCCTCTGTGCACAAATTTACTTCAAGTTAGTTCTTACTTAACTTTTGTCTGTTATTTTAAAAAGCCAACGAAGGGATTTGGACCCTCGACCTTCTGATTACAAGTCAGATGCTCTAGCCAGGCTGAGCTACGTTGGCATTAAGTAAGAAGAAAGTTAGGGTGGTTTAAAATGTTATTACATTGACAAGTTAATAGATAATTATTAAAAAATAATTATCGTAACAACTATTTAATATCAAAAATCAATATCATGCAGTGAAAAAAGATAATATATCAATTGCACGTGTAGATAAAAATCTTATTTTACAAAAAAAGAAGTATTTTGTAGGAAGTGTAAAACTACACGATATTTCACGTATAATTAAATCACTTGAGCAAAAAATATACCTTGTAACTTTCCAAAAAGGTGCAAAAACCAAACTGCATTACCATGAGGCAGGCCAGACATTAATCATAACTGAAGGCGTGGGGATGCTTGTCATATACAAGAAAAGTGTGGATACTGTAAAAACAGGCTTGAAAATTAGGCAGGTTTCAAAAACTTCACTTAAAAAAGGAGACGTGGTCTATATCCCAAAACATACTTTACATGTACATGGCTCTTCTAGTCCAAAACAAAAATTTTCTCATATTGCAATTAATTCTTTTACTGCAACAGGACTCGAAGCAAAAACGATATGGTTTGATTCGGATTTTAAAACTTTTGCAAAAACGATATCCTAACAATATTACAATTATAAAAAATCACTGCTGCATTCAAAATATTCACTATTTGTATGCAGTCGTAATCAAAACATCCCATGGAAATTCTATCTTTTCATTTTTAATAAACTGGGATGTGTTTTTTTCTGCCTCTTTTTTAATCATATTTACTATTTCAGTTCCTCTAGCTTTAATTTTTGGCCAAATTGCATTTGCTGTAGAACTAATGTAATCTGTCCAATATTCCTCAAAGTTGCCTGTATGATATACAAAAGTAAATTTTTCTATTTTTACATCAGAAAATCCAGCAGTACTTAGTTCCTTTAGCAGATCTTCCGGATTTCCAAACCTGTGAACTGTTGGAGTTCCTTTTACTCTAATATCTGGAATATGGTGTAAAACTGGATTCATTATACAACTAAAATATGGTACACCTTCCTGTGTTCCATGAACTGTTATTGCTATCTTGCCATCATTTTTCATGATGCCTCTAATTGATTTTAGAGTCTTGTTTGCATCTGGGAAGAACATCAAACCATACTGACAAACTATTTTATCAAAATTTACCTTAAAGGCGAGATTTTCTGCATCCATCTCAACAAAATCTACATTTTTAAGCTGAATTGATTTTTTTGCAATGCCAAGCGCTACCCGTGAAATATCAATCCCGACTAGAGTCCCTGAACTTCCAAGCAGGTGTGAAATCTCTTTTGAAACTACACCTGTTCCGCACGCTACATCTAATACATAATCATCCCATTTGATTTCAGCTGCTTTTACTAATTGTTTTGTTGATTTGAAAGGCCCCACATCACTATTTGCCCAGTTATTATGATATTGAGATGCAACCGTATTCCAGTTTGTTCTGGTATTGATTTTGTATTCGATTGGATTAAACGTTGAACTCATAACTGCATTGATAATGTTTATTCTAGTTTAATCTTTTCTGAACTCATTGCTAAGTCTTAATTTGTAATTTCAATGAAATTTAAGAAGATATGTGTTCCATTGATTAAACAAAATAGAATAGCCAAAGCTTAAATTATTTACAATTAAACAAATCACATGCCGCTTTTCAAAGTGAACGTGACAATAGAAAACAAGCCTGAGATAAGTGATCCTGAGGGCGAGACCATACTAAATGATTTGATTTTAAAAGATCATGATGCTACTGTGAAAAAAGTTCGTTCTGCAAAAATGCTCAAATTTGATGTGGATGCAAAAAATCGAAAGATTGCTGAAAAAATCGTGCTTGATTTATGTAACGAATTTAGAATTTACAATCCACTTGTTAGTAAAGTATCTATTGAAAGTTTTGATGCCTAGCTACTTTTTATGACCTTGCGGTTCAGCGCAGTGGTATCATCGAGCGCACCATCTATCAATAGTTTGCTTCGCAAGTATTTCGCCAAATCTGTTTCAGTTATGATACCAGCAAGTTTGCCGTCCTCAAGAACAAGAAGTCTACGAATGTTCTTGTTAATCATTTTTTGAACTGCATCCTCTAATGGAGTCATGGGTTCTACCCATCTAAAGTTATGTGACATTATCTCAGAGAGAGGCACATCTGAACTCTTTCTATCTGAAGTTGAGACTTTACGAGCAAGATCTCTCTCTGTAACTAATCCAATGGGAGTACCATCTTTTATAACCACAAGGGAACTGATTTCTTTTTCTGCAAGTAAAAGTGCAACGTCCTTTGCTGTCTTGTCATGTTCTATGGTAACTACGTTACGCACCATGATGTCACGTACTTGACCCATAGCTAGTACCAAAAAGTATTAGGATAAAAATGATTTCATTTTCATTCGATTCAATTTAATAACGCTGTCAAGCAATGTAGAATTGTGAAAGTCGCTGTTGTCGTATTTCCCGGAAGTAACTGTGATCGGGATATGCATCATGTGCTTTCAGATGTTTTTAAATTAAAAACAGAACTTGTTTGGCATACTGACGAGCTTCCAAAAAACATCGATGCTATAGTTCTTCCAGGTGGTTTTTCATATGGTGATAGGCTTCGTGCTGGAGTTATTGCTGCTCATAGTCCTGTAATTTCTGACGTTAAAAAAATGGCAGAAAAAGGAATGCCAATTCTGGGCGTTTGTAATGGATTTCAAATTCTTGTAGAAGCAGGACTTTTGCCAGGGGCACTTCTTAAAAACACATCACTTACATTCATGTGTAAATGGACTGAGATTGTAGTAAAAAATAACAAGACTCCGTTTACTAACAAATTGAAACTAAATCAAAGAATTCCTATTGCAATTGCAAATGGAGAAGGTAGGTATTATGCTGACAAGGAGACATTAAAATCATTAAAGAAAAACAATCAGATCGTCTTTACATATGGTGAGGAAGTAAATGGGGCTTCACTTGATATTGCTGGAATATGCAACAAACAAGGTAACGTTGTTGGCATGATGCCGCATCCTGAGAGGTCTGCAGAATCTATTATAAATCCAAATAATTCAAAACCGGCCTCATTAATTTTTGAATCCCTGTTGAATACATTAGGTGTAGCACAATGAGTCTTACTCCACAAGAGCATGCTTTTCTTGAAAAAAAAATTGGTCGCAAACCTAGTCCTGTGGAACTACAGATAGTTGCAGCAGAATGGTCAGAACACTGTTCATACAAATCCTCAAAAAAACATTTGAAACTATTGCCTAGAGAGGGAAGCAGAGTAATATCTGGCCCTGGTTATGACTCTGGAGTTCTAGATGTTGGTGATGGTTATGTTGTAACAGTACATATTGAAAGTCACAATCACCCATCGGCGGTTGAACCATACGGTGGTGCGGCTACTGGTGTAGGTGGTGTTATCCGTGATATTTTATCTGCAGGAACAAGACCAATTGCAATACTTGACGGTCTAAGATTTGGTGATATTGAAAAAGATTCTCACGCAAGATGGCTTTTCAAAAATGTAGTAAGGGGAATTGCAGACTATGGTAACTGTCTTGGAATTCCAACAATTGGAGGTGAAATTGAATTTGACAAATGTTTCACAAACTATGCACTAGTTGATGTAGCAGCTATTGGATTTGGTAAAAAAGATAAACTCATAAAAAACAGAGCAGATAAAGACGACTTTGTTGTTTTAATTGGAGGTTCTACGGGACGAGATGGAATTGGCGGTTCACAATTTGCGTCAGATAAACTAGAGTCAGAAAACCGTTCGGCAGTTCAAATACCTGATCCATTTATAGAAAAATTGGTTATAGAAGCAATACTAGAAGCAAGAGATCAACATTGCATAAAAGCAATGAAGGATTTGGGCGGTGGAGGTCTTTCTTGCGCTATTTCAGAAACCGCAGACGCACTTTCTGTTGGGATAGAGATGGACGTCGCACGTATTCACAAAAGAGAGACTGGAATGTCACCAACAGAATTAATGGTTTCAGAATCTCAAGAAAGAATGCTTGTCATAACAGATAGGCAAAAGCTTCCAATATTAAAAAAAATATGTGAAAAATACAGAGTTCCATATTCTGTTATTGGTAAAGTAAAAGAAGATAGGATGATGCAAGTCAGAGTTGAGACAAACACAATAGCAAATCTGTCTAGTAGTGTAATTGCAAATGCTCCACTTTTAGACAGACCTGCATCAAAACCAAAATACCTAAAAAAAATTGAAGATATAAAAAAACCAAATACCCCAAAAGACTTAACTGGAATACTGCTTCAAATGCTTGCAAACCCTAACATTGCAAGCAAGATCTGGGTGTATGGGCAATATGATCATGAGGTTGGAATAAGGACTGTTATAAAACCAGGCCACGATGCATCTGTTCTCAGATTGGATAACGGTAAATTCTTGTCTGTAAAAATTGATGGTAATTCAAAACAATGCTACATTAATCCTCGTCAAGGTGCCATAGGATGCTTTGAAGAAGCATGTAGGAATGTTGTTTGTACTGGGGCTACGCCAATTGGTATGGTTGATCATTTACAGTTTGGAAATCCAGAAGATCCTGAAATTTTTTGGACGTTTAAAGAATCATTGGAAGGAATATCTGAATTTGCAAAATACTTTG